>JANMRV010000206.1:0-8768 GCA_031388685.1 Planctomycetota bacterium | reverse complement strand
ACCACGGCCACAACGCCCGAGAGGGTAGTGAGGTCGTTGCTGCGCACGTTGGCCATTCGGTACCGATCCAACCAAAAAGACCTACCCGGCACACCGGACTTGGTCTTGATTGATTGCAATACTGTATTGCTCGTTCACGGCTGTTTCTGGCACGGGCATCGGGGGTGTCCTCGTGCCAAGCTACCTTCGACAAATGTGCTGATATGGCGCGAAAAAATCGAGGCGAACATTCGTCGTGATCGCCGAGTCAGCCGCCAACTGCGCGTGCTTGGATGGAACGTCGGGCTCATTTGGGAGTGCGAGACGAGACAACCGCAGACTCTTGCGGCGAAAGTCCTGGGACGCATTTGCGCGCCACCAATCCGGCGCTGGGCGAGAAGTTGCCCATCACTCCAAGTCACCTGCGCCCAACGCTTGAGGCATCGATCGCGCGACGCGCGCGGCGTCGCCGGCGGCCGATCGCGACGGCGATGATCACGGCGATCGCGGCTGGGTACGGCCAGATTCGCGGGCGTGCAACTGGCGCCGAGTTCGTTTCCCCGACTTTCGGCTCGTCCGGTTGTCCTTCCGGCGCGCGGACCGTGATCGCGATCGCCTCGCTTTCCAAGGTTCGATAGCAAGCCGGCGGGGTCGTGTCGAAGTACGAAAACGCGACCTGCGGCAGCCGCTTCGAGCGTTCGCTGGTCGGCGCGAGGTCGTACTCGATCGTGCGCAGCGTGCGCGAGCGGTGTTCGACCGAACCTTGCATGCGCCAGCCTTCGACGGGGTCGAAGCGCGGCGCCTCGAAGGATTCGAGATTGCCGTCGCCTTCGATCGAGAGCGTGAGCTTCACGCTGGAATTCAGCTCGATTTCCCGCGCGTTGACTTCGCTGCGCAGCGTGAGCCGGCCCACGGCCCCAAGAAAACCTGCAGGGCGGCCGCCCTCGGGCAGCGGCAAGATCGTCACTTTTCGCGCTGCGCTGCGCACGATGGCCTCGACCCGATCCTGCGCCGTGTTGTCCTGCAGCGCGCGCTCGCCGAAGCGAGTCGCATAGGCGAAGCGCAAGCGCGCTTCGGGGAAGACCAGCTCGCCGGAATTCGTCGCGAACCAAGTCCGTTCGATCTCGAACGAGCGCAATCGACGCCCATCGACGCGCGTGTCGTCGACTGTGCGCGCGCGCGTCAGGCCTGAGTTGAGCACGAAGCTCTTGCCTTCATTCTGCGCGGACTCGGATTCGCTCTGCAGCGTGGCGTTCGGCAATCCATTCAGCCACGGCACTTCGAGCTGCACCGGCACATCCATCGACGGCCGGAACAGCGGGATCAGATTGCTCTTGAACAGCTCCTCATCGAAACCGAAACGCAAGGCGACGTGAATCGGCTCGCCCACGAAGTAGCTCGCGCGCTCCGTGCGCAACTCGACGAAGGCGAAGCCATCGGCGGTCACGTCCTTGGCGGCCTCGTCGGCGAACGGCGCCTGGCCCAGGTCCTGGGTGTTGGCCTGTGCCGTGCAAACCGCGGCGATCAGGACCAGCGCGGCGTGCCAGGTAAATAGAGAACTCACGGTGCGTGGTCTTGCGCCGTGCCGAGCAAGGCTGTGGAAGTGCCGGGATCGATGGACATTGCCGGGCAGTGGATAGCAGCGTCCGGGGCACCCTACCACAGGCACTTTGGCCGTTTTCAGAGCCCCGACTCTGCTCGATCCCGGCCCGGCGCCACGACCCGAGACTACCCGCAGCGGTCTGCCCGGCACCTCATGCCTCATTCCCATCCCTCCAGTCTCTGCCAGAGGCTACTCTCCCAAGCTCCCCCAGACTGCCTGCATCACACCCATGACTGTCCCTCCGCGCCTGCTCCGTGCCTGCCTGATTCTTCCGATCTACGCGGCGTTGAACCCAAGCGCGATTTTCGCCCAGGTCCCGCCGCCCGTGCCGACCCAGGGCGAGGCGGGGGTGAGCGGTCTGCCCGCCCCTCAGACGCGCGAGTCGATGTGGCCTGCTCCCACAGCCCAGGATTGGAAGCGGCCGTGCTTGATCTCGTTCCAGCGCACGTACGAGGACGCGCTCAAGGTCGCCGAGGCCAGCGGCAAGCCGATCCTGATCTGCGTCAACATGGACGGCGAACCGGCCAGCGAACACTATGCGGGCATTCGCTATCGCTATACGGAAACAGCCTCGCTCTACGCGCCGTATGTCGCCGTGATCGCTTCGGTCTATCGCCACACGCCGCGCGACTACGACGAAGAGGGCAATCGCGTGCTCTGTCCGCGATTCGGCAGCGTGACCTGCGGCGAGCACATCGCGATCGAGCCTGGGCTCTTCGAACAGTTCTTCGAGGGCAAGCGCGTCGCTCCGCGGCACATCATGGTCGAGCCTAAGAAGGATTCGGCCGAGGTCTACGACATCTATTACGCCTTCGACACGGACACGATCTTCAATTCGTTGCGCGAAGGCATCAAGAATCGTCCGCCGCCGCCGCCGATCGTGCGCGGAGACCGGCCGCTCGTCGAGCGCGTGGCCAGCGCGGACATCGAAGATCGGATCGCTGTCGAAAAAGCCTATCGAGAGGGCGATGCCAAGCTGCGACGCGTGCTGCTGGAAGCGGCGGCGAAATTCAAAGAAATCAACGAGACCGAAATCCTGCGCCTGGCGCTGTTCGGGTTCGACCTGGAGCTCGCGCGGCTGGCGCGCAAGACGTTGGCGCAGTCGACCTCGCCCGATGCCGTCGAATTGATCGCGGAAGCGCTGCGCGTGCCGATGAAAACCGCCGAGCGCGATGCACTGGTCGCGGCGCTGGTGCGCCTGGGCGAAGATTCGCCGCGCGCGCAGACGCTGGCTGCGGTCTACCAGGGGCTTGCGGCGCACAGCGCGAGCGTGAATGTGGCCGAATGGTCGAAGGCGCTCGCGGGCGCCGACGCTTCCAAGGCCGTGCTCGACAGTTACACGATCGGAGCGCGCCTCGAAGGACAGGAGCACGCGACTTTGGCGCGGCCGGACGATCCCGCGGCGCTCGTGGCGCTGGCGGAGTCCTACGTCGAGTTGGCCCTGAATCCGGAAACGTCGGCCAGATTCTCGCGCTTGATGCTCGAGGACGCGCGCAGGGTGGCGCGCGAGGCGGAAACACTGGGCGCCAAGGGCTGGCGCGTCGACGCCGCGCTCGCGATCGCCGCCGCGGATCTCGGCGATGTTCCCGAGGCCCAACGCCGCGCCGAGAGCGCGATGGCGGATCTGCCGACGGATTCGGGCGACGCCACGTCGTTCCGCGTGCTCGCGCTGTTCGCCCAGGCGCGACAACAAGCGATCTGGAACGCCATCCGCGAAAAGAAGACTTGGCCGCCGCAGTACCTGACCGATGTCGACGCAGCGTACACAGTGCTCGCGCGCCATCCGCTCGGGACGGATCGACAGGTCGCGATGCACCACGACTTCCTCAAGTCGTTGAGCGCGCACGGCCAGGCGAATCAGGTGCTCGACAGCGGCCTCAAACGCTTCAAGGATTCTTTCGTGCTGCACGACCGGCTGCGCACGCGCTTGCTCGCGGAGCGCGGCGTGCAGGGGCTCGAAGCTGGTTACACCGAGCGTCTCGCCGAGCCTGAGGCCTCCATGAATCTCGAGTGGTACGCGGGTTATGCCTCGATCGTCGCCGCGGAGTTTTTCCGTCGCGAAGTGCGCGCCGAAGAGGCGCTCGCGGCCTACGCTCGCGCGGTGGCGCATTACGAAGCGGCGGTGGTCAAGAATCCAGCGAGCCGCGATTCCGCCGACCACTACATTGCGCTGTGCCTCGCCGGCCGCGGCCGCGTCGAGTTCGAGCACGAGGACTACGAGAAGGCGGTCGCAAGTCTCTGCGCGGCCTTCACGCAAAAGCCCAGCGCCGCGGCGTCGCTCGACGGGCTCAATCTTTCGCCGGTCGACACGGCCAAGATGATGCGCGCCCGATTGTCGGAACTGGCGAAGACGGAACTCGCGGACAAGCTGGACAAGGCCCTCGCCGCCCTCGATCCGGAACTGCTGCGCCTGCCCGCCTACGAGCGCGAAGGCCCGACCGGAACGCGGCCCGGCAATCGCCGCGGCAATCGCCAACCCGCGCCGCCTGCGGGGCGCTGACTGCTACGCTACGCGAGGTGCTTCCCTACACGGAGTTTCAGCTCGGCTACGCGGTCGGGACGTTCGTCGTCGCCGTGTTTGCGTGGCGCTGGCTAGGGCGAGTTCCCCGGCTTGCGCGAAAGCCGTTCGAACGCATTTTCGCGACGGGGGTGTCGATGGCCACGCTGGCCTTGATCGCCGCGATCGTCGCTGATACGGGCTTTGCGGCGGTGGCGATTTTGTTCTACACCGGAGCACTCGCGCTGCCCGCGTTGATGCTCTGGCAGCAGCGCGGCGCGGCTCCCAAGAATTTCGCCGTGATCGCGCTCGCGCTGCTCGCACCACTGATCGCTGGGTACGCAGCGTTCGTGGCGCCCAACGACTTGCGCGTGGTCGAGCGCGAACTCGCCTTCCAGGCCTGGCCGGCGGACGCCGCTCCATTCAAGCTCGTGCAGATCTCCGATTTGCAGACTGTCGGACCTTGCGCTCGCCAGGACGAAGCCGTGGCGCGCATCAACGCCCTGGAGCCTGACTTGATCGTGATTTGCGGCGACTACATCGCCGGTCCGTTCTTCGATCCACAGCCCGCGATCGATGCGGCGCGCGCGTTCCTCGGCGCGCTGCGCGCGAAACACGGCGTCGTCTGCGTCAAGGGACATTCCGAACCGCGCGTTCTGCGCGATCGCGCCTTCGAAGGACTTGGGCTTCGCTATCTCGACGACGACGAGTTCACGCTCGTGCTTGGGCCCGATCAGCGTCTGCGCATCATCGGCCTGGGCTTCGACGAGCCGCGTTTTGCGCCGCGCCGCGAAGCCGGCACGCTGACTCTGGTCGCGAGCCACGTTCCCGATCAGTCGCACGATTTGATCGGCCGCGAGGTCGATCTGCACCTCGCCGGTCACACGCACGGCGGCCAGATCGTGATCCCTGGTTTTGGCGCGCCGCTGACGCTGACGAATCTGCCGCGCGAATTCGCGCGCGGCCTTTTTGGCTTTGGCGACCACTGGTTGAGCGTGAGCCCCGGCATCGGCATGGAAGGCTTCCATGCGCCACGCGTGCGGCTTTTCTGTCCGCCCGAAATCGATGTCCTACGCCTGCGCGGTGGAGGCGAGCCCTTCCGCTGGGTCGAGCCGCCAGCGGGCGCAGTCAGTGCTTCGCGACACGCCGGTACTCGATGATCTCGCGCTGGGTGCGGCCGTTGTCGACCCCGGAGACTTCAGCGCGCAGGCTGTTGCCGTTGCGGCGATACTCGATGCGCTGCGGGAAGTCGTGGTCGGGATTCTCGAAGCGCGCCCACTCGAGACCGCGATCGACGAGCTTGAACTCGACCGGCGCCGCGCCGGGGAGTTCTGCGACGTACACGTAGTTCTTGCCGCGCGGCTCGATCGACAGGATTTCGCGGAAGACCTCGTGTTCACCTTGCAGGGTGCGGCCCACGCCGCGCATGCTCCAACCCTCGTTGAGCTTCCAGACCTCCTCGGTCGTTGCGCGCGAGGTGGTCTGTGCCCAGGTGCCTTCGAGGAAGGCAAAATCGTTCAAGGGACCGTTCGACGGCCGCCAGCTCGCGCAGCCGGCGATGACGGTGAGGATGCCGCAACTCAGGGTTCGCCAATGCTTCATTTGGATTCGCTCCTAGATGCCCGCCGGCGTCGGACCAGGGCTCGCGCCCGTGGCGCCCTGGACCAGCGCTGCTGCCACAGCGTGCCGCAAGGCGACCGGATTGGAAAGGGGGGCTCGACTGCGCCCCGACAAGGGAACACTACCCAGTCATAGGGCCGATTGTTACCGGCTTTTTCGCGGGCGCTTTCCTCGCGCGTCGGATTCCGTACCGTACTGGAATGCAGTCCAGCCCGCGCCTTCACTCCGACTTCGGCGGCATGCGCCTGTGCGGGGTGCGCCTCGAACTCGTCCGGCGCGAGTCGAAACGCGCCGACACGCAGTCCGGTCTGGCGCGTGTGTTCACCCACGATCCGGATCACTTGACGGAGTGAGGCCAGAGTGCCGTCGAATCGAATCTTCGTCACCGGAGCGAGCGGGTTCATCGGGCGCGCGCTGCAGGAGCAGGTCCGCGCCGATGGCCTGGAGACGGTGCGCGCACTTTCGCGCAGCGCGCAACCCCATGCGAGTGGCGTGGAATGGGTGCAGGGCGACCTGGCGAAGGTCGAAGCGTGGGCGCCGCGGCTCGCGGGCTGCGACACGCTGCTGCACCTTGGCGCGAGTACCGGCCGCGCGTCCGCCGCCGAACACGAGCTCGTCAATCTTCAGGGCACACGTTCGCTCGTTCGCGCCGCGCGCGACGCAGGTGTCGGGCGCATCGTCTTCGTCAGCACGATTGCAGCGGCCTATCCTGAAGTCGACCGCTATCCCTACGCCGCCGCGAAACGCGCCGCGGAGGAAGTCGTGAGCGTTGGCGGACTGGGCTGGACGATTTTGCGTCCGACGATCGTGCTCGGGCGAGGCGGTGGCATCGGACCCAAGCTGCTCGAGTTCGCGAAGCGCGCGCGCACGCCGCTGTTCGGCGACGGCAATGTGCGCGTGCAGCCGATCGGCGAGCGCGACGTCGCGCGGCTGATCCTCGAGGCGATGCGCGATCCCGCCACGCTGCGCCAGACGATCGATTTGGGCGGGCCGGACGTGATCACTTTCTCGGAGCTGTTGCGCCGACTGCGCGGGGCGCTGGGACAGAAGCCCGAAAAGTTCCTGCGCTTGCCGCTGCGTCCCGCCATGTCGACGCTGTGGATCGTCGAGCGCTGTTTGGGCCCCAGGCTGCCCGTTCTTGCCGGCCAGCTGTACGCTTTCCGCTACGACTCGACGGCGCGGAGCTCGAATTTCTTGGATCAGCGCATGCCGAAGATCGCGCGCATCGACGCCTTGATCGCCGAACTGGCGCGCGGAGCCGGCCGTGCTTGACGCAGCGGACGATCCTGAGCTGCTCGAGAAAGAGTGCGGCGTGTGGAGTCGCTATCTCGTCGATCGCATGCCGTCGTCGGCCGTTCTCGCGCGTTACCAGGACGCCCATGCTCAGGGCATCGTCGAAGGTCCGGAATCGTGCAGCACTTTCGATCGCGTCCTGGTGCGCGTGGCGCGCATCGCGCCGTCGCTGGCGCGCCTGTGCGACGTGCACGCGAGGATTTTTCGGCCCGCCGGTTTGTTGCGGCGCAAGTTGGTGCTCATGTTCGCGCTGCTCGAAGCGGACCGCCAGAGTCATGCCAGGGTCGATGAGGCCAGCGCCGGCTCGCGACTTGGACTGAATCTGTCGCTTGGCGCGTGGCTCGTGCGCTTCGCGCTGCTCTTGGGTCTAGGCCTTTGCCTTTTCCTGCCGTTGCGCCTGGTCTGCGGCCTTTTCGGCACGCGCGCGGAGGCTGCATGAAGTCGCTTTCGATCGTCGGCAGCGGCGCGAGCGCGGTGCACTTTGCGCAGACCGCGCTCGAGCGCGGCTGGAGCGTGACGATGTTCGACGTCGGCCGCTCGCGGCCGGAACACGTGCGGCCGGAGCTTTCCTTCCGTGGACTCAAGGACTCGCACCCGGGCGCGAGCGAGTATTTTCTCGGGCCACGCTTCGAAGGCGTGCTCTTCCCCGGCGCGAAGGGCGAGTACTACGGCTTTCCGCCGCACCGCGAGTATGTCTTCGCGCCCCACCGCAGGCTGCAGACACTTTCGAACGGATTCGATCCGCTGACGTCCTTCGCGCGCGGCGGTCTGGCCGAGGCCTGGACCGGCGCGGTGTTCCCGTTCAGCGACGCGGAACTCGTCGACTGGCCGATCGCTCACGCCGATCTTTCGCCGCACTACGATCTCGTCGCCAAGCGCATCGGGATCGTCGGGTTGCGCGACGATCTCGAACCCTTCGTGCCTGCTCATGCGCACCTCGATGCGCCGCTCGAACTCGACTTGCATTCCAAGCGGCTTTGCGAGCGTTATGCCGCGGTCCGCGAAACCCTGAATCAGAAGCTTGGTGTCTTCATGGGCCGCACGCGCGCGGCGGTGCTGGTCAAGGCGCGCGGCGAGCGCAAGGCCTGCGATCACAAGGGCCGTTGTCTGTGGGGCTGCCCCAATGATTCGATCTACTCGCCGCTGTTCACGCTGCGGGAGCTGGAGCGTCACGCGCACTTTCGCTACGTCCAAGGCGCGCTCGTGCGCCACTTCGAAACCGGCGACGGCGGCCGCGTGCAATCCATAGTCGTCGATCGGGACAAGGGCACGCAGGAGCGTTTTTCCGTCGAGCGCCTGGTGCTTGCCGCGGGCACGTTGTCGAGTTCGCGAATCGTGCTCGAATCGCTGGCGATGGCCGGCGAGTCGGCGCCGGAACTCGGCGGCCTGATGGACAATCGTCAGTTGCTCGTGCCGTTCGTGAACTGGTCGCTGCTGGGCAAGCAGGTCGAACTCGAGAGCTATCAATATCACCAGCTCGCGCTAGGCCTGCGCGGCGAGAACCCGCGTGAATACGTGCATGGCCTGATCACGACCTTGAAGGCGGCGCTGCTGCATCCGATCGCGCAGAGCATCCCGCTGGACTTGCGCACGGCACTGGATCTTGTGCGGAATTCCCATGCCGCGCTTGGGTTGTTGAACCTCAATTTCCACGACACACGCCGCGGCGCCAATCGACTTGCGCTCGAGCGCGAAGGCGAAGTGACGCGGCTGTCCGTGAACTACGCTCCTGACCCGGGTGAAGCCGCGCGAATTCGCGCGGCGCTCGGCAAGGTC
>JANMRV010000199.1:0-3264 GCA_031388685.1 Planctomycetota bacterium | reverse complement strand
ACCACGGCCAGAGCACCGGCGAAGATCTGCGCATCTCGGGCATCAGCTCTTCGATCGCCGCGCTGACGATCGATGCAACCGGTCCGACCGCGGGCGGCGTGGCGCAGAGCGTGAACAATCTGACCGTCGGCAACAACGCGATCGCCATCATCGACGGCTTGACGGTCGAGCGCTCCGACAACGACTTCAGCGACGTGCTGGCCGGCGTGTCGATCAGCACCCTGACTGCAGATCCCGCGAAGACCACCAGTTTCACGGTCGATCCGAACAAGGATGCGATCAAGGGCAAGCTCAAGGATTTCGTCGAGGCCTTCAACAAGGTGATGTCGTTCATCCGCGACCAGAACAAGTTCAGCGAAGACGGCGGCGCCGGCGGTCCCTTGTTCGGGGACAACTCGCTGCGCACGATCGAAAGCACCATCCGCCGGGAACTTTTCGGCACCACGACGGCACAGATCGGCAACGACACGGCGGGCTTCGGCACGCTGAAGCTGCTCGGCATCGACCTGCAGAAGGACGGCACGCTGCTCCTGAACGAATCGAAGGTCGACGCGAAGCTCGACCTGGACCTGACCAAGTTCGCCGACCTTTTCGTCGACACCGACGGCTTCGACAACGGCGGCGCAGCGGTCGGCACACCCGGGTACTACATCGACACGACCGTGGATGCGGGGCTTGCCGACAAGCTGATGCGCTCGATCGACCGAGTCGTGCGCGGATACACCGACGCGAGCGGCGCCACCACCAAAGGCCTGTTCGAAGCACGAACCGAAGCGATCAACGGACGGATCAAACTGTACGACCGTCAGATCGTCGACCGTGAGTTCCGTCTCGATCGTTTTCAGGCCCAGCTCGAAGCGCGCTTCGCCGCGCTCGAGTCCACGATGGCACGCCTGCAGTCGCAGCAACAATACCTGACCGCCGTCACGGCCTGAACCGGGCCCAAGCGCCTTAACCATGAGTCCGAACTCTTCGCTCCAATCCTCCGCGTCGAAAGCCGCCGGCGTCTACGCGCAATCGAACATCGAGAGCGCTCCGCCGATCAAGATCGTGCGGCTGCTCTATCAGGGAGCGATTCGTTTCCTCGACACGGCTGCAGCCTGCGACCTGACTCAGCCGAATTCGAAATTCGACTACTGGCTCGGGCGCGCCGAGGACATCGTCGTCGAACTGCGCCTGGGCCTGCAGGCTGAACATGCGCCTGCGATTGCGGACGACCTCAGCGACCTCTACCTGTTCGTCGAGGCGTCGATTGGCCGCGCGCGTCGAGAGCGCACTGCAGAGCCTCTGATCGGCGCGCGCCAGGTGCTCGCCAGGCTGCTCGAAGCCTGGACCGCGCTCGACATCGGCAAGATCTGAGCCCATTCCATGGATCAGGCGCGTACACAACTCGCGGAATACGGCCGTGATCTCGCCGCGCTGTTGACCGCGCTCGAGACCAGGCTCGATCCGGAGCAGTTGCTCGTGCTGGCTGACCGCGCCACAACTTCTTTCGACGACGCTTCGCGGATGTTGGCCCAAGTTTCCGCGGACGAACGCGTCAAGCTCGACTCCCAACTCGCACAGCTGCGTCGCTCTGCCGCGCTGGCCCAGGACGCCGCGCAACGCTGCCATGCACAGACTGGCGAGCGTCTGGTCGAACTCGCCCGCGCTCGCCAGATCCTGTCCGATCTCGATCAGCGCGGCACCGGCGCCTTGTGCGACATCGCAGGCTGATCAGCGCACCGTCAACTCGACAGTCAGCGGCGTTCCGCGCGTGGTCTGGATCAGCCGCTGTGCCGTCGGATCGCCGACGTACCAGCCGAATGCGCTGACCAGCACGGACCCGCTCGGCGCAAGGATGTGCGCGACGCCGTCGTAGTCGGTCGTCGTCTCGTAGAACTGCGCGCGCTTGGCGAACTCCTCGAGGTCCAGCGGCGGCGGCTCGGGATTCTGCCAGCACTGCGCGATGGCGCGGATGCGCGCGGCCGGGCGGCCGTTGGCATCGACGACGCGCACTTCGATCGCGGCGCAGGGCAGCGCTCGCAGCACGAGGTTCTGCGTGGCCGGCAGATTGACGATTTGCGGCGGCACGATCGCGTCGGGCAATTCGGCCCTGAGCAGATGCTCGCCTGCGTAGAGGTAGTGCAGCGTCATCTGGCCATCGGCGCCGATCCGCAAGCGTGACGGGAGCAAATTGTCGCTGTTCACTTCCAGCGTGCCGGCCGCCGGCTGACCGTCAGGATCGAGCAACGTCACGAGCAGTGAATTCTCGCCCAGTCGCAAGTTGCGAACTCCCTCTGATTCGCCGCTTGGCGAAGGGAATTCCAGGCGCCACTGAAGTCCGCCAACGTCGATGAACGCGTAGGGCATGTAGTCCGATCCATCGCGCCGCTCGAACATCTGGAATGTGAACGCGCCATCCGGCCCTGTCTTCATGCGTCGCCCGCTCACCGTGACCGTTCCGAGGACGGGTTGATCGTGACCATCGACCAGTCGCCCATCGACGCGCAGCGAACCCGCGTTGCTCAAATCGATCCAGGTCGTGCGGCCGGCATCGACGCGCACACTCGCGAGGCGGATCGGCTGCTGGCTCGTGTCCGAAGGAAAGGACCCAAGCTCATACTCGCCGGCCGCCAGACCAGGGAACGTGAACAGGCCATCGTCGGGAAGAATGGCGAGCACGGCGGGCTTCGTGGCGCCCACGAGCGTGGCGCCGAGGTAGCTGATGTCCGGGGCGTTGCCCTGGATCACGCCGGCGGCGTCGAGTCGATGCTCGAGGCGCGTGGGATGCTCCAGCTCGGCCACGACATCCAGGCGCTGCTCGTAGCTGAAGCCTGGGGCGAACACGTCCACCCGATAGCTGCCGGGCGTGAGGCCGACGATGCGATATCTGCCTTGCTCATCGCTGCGTCCTTCGACGTGGGCTGTCTGATCCACGAGGCTGAGCGATTCGGCGCTGTCCAATCGCCAGACATGCGCGCCGAAGAGGGCGAAACCGTCAATCAAGTTCGTTGAGCGCGGCACGAGCACGGCTTCGATTCGCGCTCGCGCGATCGGCATGCCGTCCTTGGTGAGCACGTTGCCCGCAAGCTCAGCGCCTACGCTGACGGCCAAACTGAGCGGCAACACGCCGCCGCCCAGTGTCACCGTAAACGGGACAACCGAGTTGGGAGTGTTCGCGATTGGCTCGAGCATCAGCCGCAATCCGCTCGGCGCTTCCAAAGCGAGCACGAACACGCCCGCGGGCAGATCCGTGAAGCGAAACGCTGCATCGATCACCGG
>JANMRV010000189.1:0-12598 GCA_031388685.1 Planctomycetota bacterium | reverse complement strand
CCGTCCTTGAAGAACAGCAGATTGCCGGCAAGGTGTGCGATCAGGAAGCCGGTCAGCATGAGGCCGCTGAGCGACATGGCGATCTTCTTGCCGATCGTCGAGCCGAGGAATTGGCCGATTCTCTGGAACATGCGCGAATGGGACGGCGGCGCCGAATCTTCGATCCTAGTTTCTGGCGCCGCCTCGTTCCAGTCCCGCGGGCGCTGTTCGCAACCCGGATCGTTGCGCGACGACTCGATCGGCGTCCCGCTCAGGTTAGATTGGTGAGCGTGGAAGCAGTGACTCGTCTTTTCCTGGTCCGGCCAGCGCCGGTGCTCGGACCCGCCGCGCGATCCGGCGAGAGCGCAACGGCAGGCCCCACGATCGATGGAACACTCGACTTCGAAATCGACGAGGGCCGTTTCGCGGCGAGCGTGCCGACGCTCGAGCGCCTGCTGCGGCGCAATCCCGCGGCGATCTTTGCTTCGCCCAGCGCGCGCAGCCAACGCGTCGTTCGCGCGCTGGCGGAGAGAACACGGGCCCCGATTGAAGTCGAGACCGATTTGCGCCCGCGCTTCCTGGGTGCCTGGCGATCCGCGCGAGCGGAGCAACTCGGCGCGCAGTGGGGGAGTTCGCTCGCCGATCGTCGCACGGGTGCGCCGCCCGACGCAGAGACCATCGCCGCGACCGAAGCGCGCGTGCTCGCTGTGCTCGATCGCATTGCGGGGCGCTTTTCCCAGCGTGAAGTGATCGTGGTCCTGCACGCGGATGGAATTCGCGCCGCGCTCGCGCGCGCCCTGCAGGCTCCCGACGCCAATGTCTTCTCGCCCGAGTGCGGCCAGTCGATCGCGCTGGACTGGGCCCATCCAGAGGCGAAAGAATTCAAGCACGCGGTGATCGGCATCGGCTTTGACTGGGACGTGGCGCCGCCAGCCAGCAAAGTGCATCGATTCCCCGGCGGCGCATCGGTGCTGCCGCGGCCGTCCTGAACCCAGGCTGTCCTCCCCGCCCAGACTTTGTTTGACAAAGTCATGGCGGGTGAAGCGCCGCGGTCAGTTGAAGCCCTTGGGTCCCTTGGGGTGCATCGGGGGCGGCATCGGACCGCTCCCCGGCATGCCAGGGAAGCCGCCAGGACCCGGCACGCCGCCGCCTTCCAGGGACTTGCGGATCTCGTAAAAGCCCTCGCCGAAGTGATATGCGAGCCAGATGAAATAACAGTCGATGTTGTCGACCGGATCGTCGACTTCGAAGGCTGCCTTGCAGGTCAGGTCGCAGGGCCGCTGCGCGTTCATGAAACAGTTCTTGCGGTTCACTTGGTCGATTCCTCGCCCTGGCGCTTTCGCGGCCGTGAGCGATGCAGCAGCGTCAGCCACTCGCCATCGATCACGGTTTCGCCGGCTTGATTCTGCACACGCGTTCGCCAGCGAACTTGGCCGCGACGCGGGCCCGGATCAGGTTCTTTCGCCAGCACGCTGAGTTCTACGCGAATGGTATCACCCGGACGCACGGCCGCCTCGAAGCGCATCATCATCTCAGCCAGTGCGATGATCGTTCCGTGGAACACACCGCTGCGCCAGGCCAGCCCGCTGGCGACCGATTGGACGAGCAGCCCGTGGGCGATACGGCCGCGGAACAACGTTCCGCGCGCGAAGGTGTCATCGAGGTGCACCGGGTTGTGATCGCCGGACAGTTCGGCAAAGGCGGCGATGTCCGCAGCGCTGATCGTGCGCGGCACAGAGAGGAAACTGTCGCCGATCGCGAGTTCGTCGAAGGTCTTGCCTTGCCCGAGTGCGGGGGTCGTCATGGAGGGACGGTACCCGAAGGCGGGCGGATGGCTAACGGCCCCGCCTGCGATGCATCATAATGTACATTATCAGACGTTGTGCCTGGCCCCAAAAGGCCGGGGGGGGCGCCTGCTCAAGGGATTTGCCGCCGTGGTCGACAGCCCGCTGACCATGAGAGCCCCCCTCTGCCTGTTCATGCTTGCGTGCCTGATCGGCGCCTGCGCCGGACCCGATGAGCGCGAAGCTCGCGCCGAGAGTTCTGCCACTTCCAGCGCTCTGCGGTCGGCCGAGCTTGCGCTGACCCTGCCGCCCTACACCGAGGTGCACGCCAACTGGAAGCAGCGCATCGACCAACCCTACGTCTATGTGGAATGGGTCGGGAGTTACACGCGCATTCATGAAGCGCTCGGACAAGCCGACCAACTCGTGCGCGATCAGGGGCTCGAGCCCAGCGGCCCGCCGTTCGCCTTGTACTACGACGACCCTGGTCATGTTCAGACCGAGGCCTTGCGAGCTCGCGCCTGCTTCCCCGTGGATTCCGTCGTGACGCCGAAGGCTCCGCTGAAGTACGACCAACTCGAGAGCACGACCGTTGTGTACGCCTTCGTCGCCGGGCCGTATCCCGAGGTCGCGCGCAGTTATCCCGGTCTGTTCGAGTACATGCGTTCGCTGGCCTGGTCGGAAGATGGTCCGATTCGCGAGACGTATCTGGTCGATCCCGCCAAGGTGCGCGACTGGAATCAGCTCATCACGGAAGTGCAAATTCCTGCCGCGATGCGCTGAACCGGATTGGGCTTTCGCGCGCGAACGCTTCAGATCAGACCGGCGAGCTTGGAAGTCTGCGGCGGATAGACGCACACGACGCGCCATTCAGATCCCGGCGTCTTCTCGGCGCGCAGAAAGTCGCCGGCTTCGACATGCGCCGCGGCCTCCTTCGCGATGGCGACGGCGCGTGCTTCGCCCTGTGAACTTCGCGCGGCCGAGCCACCTTCGTAGCCGAGCATCTCGCCGCCTTCGTGGAGTTTTCCAAGGCGCGCTCGCAGGCGCGCATTGGCTGCGCAGACGCGCGGCAAGGAGCTGGCGAGTCCCTCGCGCGACGGCGCGAGCGCGCTGGCGAGTGAGACGGCGTGCTGTTCTTCCGCCCAGGTCGCGAACTCGACCAACGCGTGGAACGAGCGCTCGGCTTCCGCTGCGTCTTGTGCGCGCTCCGGAAGCCACAGGCACGCGAACATGAGCAAATCGCGCTCGCCCAAGTTTTCGAAAACGCCTTGCGCTTGGGCGAACTGAGCGAAGTTCGCGATCGCGGCCAGCGGACGGGCCGCCTCGGCGCCACGCTCGCGTTCCATGTCCCAGAGGAATTCGATCACCATCGCGCCGACCACTCCAGGAAAGTCGGGCGCCGTGGCGTCGTCGCCGGCGTCTTCCGGTTCGATCTCCAACTCCCGTTCGAGATCCGCGAACAGCGCCTCGAGGTCGTCGGCCTGTGCGCGGCGCGCGTCGAAGTCCGAGAGCGCGCGCTGGACCTTGCCGCTCGGCGCGCTGCCGGCCTGCTTTCGCCGCCCAGTTTGTGCCGGCCGTTTTTCGTGCGTGGCGTTGCCGGGTGGCGGCGGAGAGCTGAGCACCGGCCAGGCCTCGGCTAGCGCGCGCCGCGCGGCTTCGAGATCGACTTCGGTTTCGAAGGCGAGCGTAGCCAAAATCTCGCCGAGACGATCGCCAGCGCCGGGCAGCACGTGCCGAGGATCGAAGGGCTCCGACGCGAGACCGGCCAGCACGTCGTCGACCTCCGCTGGAGCGAGACCGCCGGCTTCGAGACAACGGCGCGCGGCGCTGACGGCCATGAGCGCCTGCCTGCGCAACTCGATCGCGGCGCCGGCTGCCTGCGCCGTGGGCGTGGCGTGGATCGGGCTGCCGAAGAACATCGCTTCGAGGTCGCGCTGCGAAAGGCGCAGCACTCCGCGGCGGCCCTCGCGCGCGCGCTCGAGGTCCGCTCGAACCGCGCCGAGCAAATCTGCGTCGCGGAAAAAGCCCGAGGCATGCGAGATGCGATACAGCTCGTCGCCGACGGGAAAGATTCGGCCGACCAGCAAGTCGCCGGATTCCAGGGCGCGGCTGGCATCGGCTTCTTCCAGCGGGTATTCGCCCAGACCCGCGAGGTCGCGAACCCAGACGCCTTCGCCCGCACGCACCCCGGTGATCTCGAACACGCTGGCGAAGGATCCCAAAAGTGCTTCGCGGCCCAGGACCAACTCGGTCTCGTCCGTGTCGTCAGCATCCGCACCGAGCACCTGCGCGGGCACCAATTCGAGCGACTCGCTAGGGCGCTCGAGCAAGAACCACTCGGCATGGCGGCGCTCGGCCATTTCGCGCGTGCGCGGATTGCCGGCGACGACGGAGCCGAGGAATTCGCCGCGGCTGGCGGCGAACTCGCTCCAGGCACTGGCATTGGAGCGCGTGCGTTCGAGGAGTTCGTTGAAGGCCCGTTCGATCGTGGTCTGCGGAATCAGCATCTTTGGAAGTCAGTGGGGCGAAGAGTGTAGCCGCTCCTCGGCTGCGCCCCGAAGCTCACGTTGACAGGCCTGGGAGGCGGAGCTATCGTCGCCAACCTGTCTGTGACAATTCCATGCCAGCCCGGTTGGGGAAGCAGGTGCGAAACCTGCACGGTCCCGCCACTGTAAGCCGCTGCCGCGATCCGCGGTTCGAACGCGCCAAGGGTCTCCCCCACCGGGAGATCACGGTGCTTCGAGCCAGCCACTGGTGCCTTGGGCATTGGGAAGGCGAGGGTTGTCGGCCACAAGCGACGAGTCAGGATATCCGCCGCGCTGCGCCCACCTGCTGAACTCCGGGAGAGGGTTCGGTGCGCGCGCCAGTTTGGCAGCGGGCGAATTCCAAGTTGGAATTCGGCGCCGAGGCCGGCTTCGCTCCGCTCTGAAACGCTCTTCGGGTTCGGCTTCGACGAAGGATCGAACCCATGAAGAAGTTCTTGTTTGGCGGAGCCCTTGCGCTCCTTTCCGTGTCGGCGAGCGCCGACGTCTCATCGTCCGGCTACAGCGTGACGAGTTCTCCGAGCCCGGCCTTTGCCGCGCCGATGACGACGTTGCCCAGCGGCGACTACGTCACGTTCGACGGTCTGAACATCGACCGCTGGACTGCTCAGGGCGTGTTCGTCCAGACGCTGGGCACGTTTGCCTCCAGCGTTTTCCCTAGTTTCGCCATCGCGGATCCGACGGGCAGCGCCGTGATCATCGGCGAGAGCACCAACCAGAATCTTTTCCTCGTGCCGACGAGCGGCACGGGGCCCGTCCAATTCGCACAGCTGACATTCAGCTACGACGCAGCCTTCTCCCCCGCCGGTGAACTGTTCGTCAGCGCCGCGGCCGGTGGCTTCGGCGCCGGCAACGACATTTTCAAAGTCGCGCTGCCCGGCGGCATGCTGACCCAAGTTGCGCACGTGGGCGGGCCCTCGGGGCCGCTCACCTTCGACGCGAATGGTTCCCTGTACTACGCGACACAGGGCAACGGTTTCCCCGCGCCGGCGGGCTCGACGGACGTCATCGGCTGGAGCGCGGCTCAAGTCTCCGGCGGCGGACTCTCCGAGGCCAACGCAACGCTTTTGTGCGCCGGTCTCGATGGCGGAGCATCGTTGGCCATCGATCCGAGCACCCAGAAGCTCTACGTCGCGGAAACGAGTTTCCTGTTCGGTACGAATCGCGTGCGTCGCGTCGGGAGCAATCAGGCGAATTCGCCCGTCGTTGTCGACGCGGGCAGTCTTTCGATCTATGGCCTGCAGTTCCTCGCAGGCACTTCGGCCGCGACCTTCGATGCCTATCAACCGGCGACCGGCGTGCGCTTGAGCTACGGCGCGACTGATTTCTTCAGCGCGAGCGAGCGTTCGATCGTCAGTCCCGCCCGACCGCAGCTCACGCTCAGCGGTCCCGGCATGACCGGCCCCGGCCCGGTGACGATGACGCTGACCGGCGGAGTGCCGAACGGTTCCGCCTATCTCTTGTACTGCGGACAAGCTGTGCTGTTGCCGCAAGAAGTGCCGCTGCCCTTCCCGGGATTTTTGCTGCACACCACGTTCGTGATGCCGCAGACGCGTCGACTGCCGTTCTATCTGCCCGCGGACGCCAACGGGACCAGCGTGTTCCAGATCCAGAACCCGGGCGGCCTGCAGGGTCTCAAGGCGTATCAGTTTCTGGTCGGCACGCCGACGGGCAGTTTCGTCGGCAGTTCGAACGTCGCGCAGTTCTGAGTGACGCGTCTTGGCGCCGCGGCCCATTGCTCGGGCAGGGTCGCGGCGCTCAGACGCGTTCCAGCCGTTCGAACCATGCGCAACGCGCGCGCAGCTTCGGCCGGATCGCCAGTTCCAAGGTCATCGCACTCGCGGCACAACCCGCACAAGCACCGTGCAATTCCAGACCGACTACTCCCTCGCGCACGAAGGCCAAGCGCACGTCGCCCCCATCGGCGGCGAAGGTGCCGCGCATTTCCTCGAGCAGTGCGTCGACTTCGGCGACGCGCGTGGGATTGCCGCGGTCCACGGTCGAGGGCGCCTTCGTGCTGCGCCTGAAGAGTCGGGTGAAGAGGCTCATGGCCAGATCGTGCTGCCCGCGGGCAGGCGCAAGCGCGCGGATCCGTCGTCGCGGCACAGACGCGAACCCGACAGGCGAACAGTCCCCTCGCGCAGCGCCGACTCCAACGTGGCTTTGATCTCGCCTTCAAAGCACAGCACGCAGTCGTCCCCAAAGCGCTCGACGATCCAGCGTGTGTCCGGATCGTCCACGAACGCCGCGTGCACGCAGCGCGCGACCACCGCGCAGAGCGTGGCGCAACGTTCGTCCTTGGAATCGAGCGCAGGCAAGTTCGGCAGTTCGAGATTGATTCCTTCGCGCGCCAGGACTTGCTGCACGAGCCACAGCGAACTCTGCAGCCCACTGCGTTCGCGCCGTTCGAACAACACGTCACTGCCAAGTTCGCGCGCGAGGAGACCAAACAGCCAGCCGAGCCGCTCGAGTTCCACGCAGGCTTTTGGCAGATCGGCGACGCCTGCCGCCGGTGCGTCGGGTGGCGCGCTCTCGAGTTCGGCGCGCAGTCTCGTCAGATCGCCGGCAGCCGTTCCCACGTGCTCCAACAAGACGCTCAGCGCCAGCGCGGCGAAATCGCGGGCGGTTTGCGGGGCGCGCATGTTCATGTCTCGCTCCATTCTGATCCTCGAGCGCCCGGGTGGAAGCCTCGGGCGCCTTACTTTCAGCGCCACGCACGGAAATCTTGCATGAGAACCACACGCCAGGCACTGCTGTTCCTCGCGCTGCTCGCCCAGGCGAGCGTGGCCACGCTGAGCGCCCAGACGCTGCCGCCGCTTGCGACCAGCGCCGGCGCATTCGTCAACGAGCGACGGGGCGCCGCCGTGGCGGATTCCGGCGATCTGAATGCCGACGGGCGCGCCGATTTCTGGGTCGGTTCGCCCTTCGATTCGACCACCGGCCTCCAAAGCGGAGCCGTGCGCGCCATCTCGGGCCTCGACGGCGGCGTGCTCTACACGATCTACGGCGCAGCGGCGGTCGATCACTTCGGCTGGTCGCTGGCCCGCCTGGGCGACCTCAACGGCGATGGCATCAGCGAACTCATCATCGGCTCGCCGGACAACGACTTCCAGTCGCCGAACGCGGGCGCAGTGCGCGTCGCGAGCGGGGCCGACGGCGCGACTCTGTTCAGCGTTCATGGATTCGTCCCCGGCGCCGGACTGGGCACGAGCGTGTGTGCGGCCGGCGATCTCGACGGCGATGGCCGCGTGGATTTTCACGCCGGCGCGCCGTTCGATTCGAGCGCCGCGCCGCTGGCGGGATGTGTCGACTCCTACTCCGGAGCCGGCGGCGCGTTGCTCGCGCGCAAGTTCGGCGCCGCGGCGAGCGATCGCCTGGGGATCGCGATCGCGAACGCGGGCGATCTCGACCTGGACGGCAGGCCGGACCTGCTCGCCGGTGCCGATCAGCCCGATCTGGACACCGGCTACGTGCTGGTCTGCTCGGGCCGGACCGGCGCGACACTGAGAACTCTGTCGGGAAGCGACCGCGGTGAGCGATTCGGATGCGCGCTCGCGGGCGGGCTCGACATCGATGGCGATGCGATTCCGGACATCGCCGTGGGCGCGAATCTCGCAGAGCTGAACCATCAGGCGACCGGTGCAGTGCGCGTTTTTTCCGGCTTGGGCGGAACGCCGTGCTTCAGTGTCTTCGGAGCAGGAGCGGGCGAGTCCTTCGGCTGCAGCGTGGCCATGCTCGCCGACCTCGATGGCGACGGACTCGCGGAACTCGGCGTGGGCGGCGCGTTCGAGGCGGGTGTGCAGAGCGCTTCGGGAGTGGTGCGCGCAATTTCGTCGCGGACACGACGGCCGTACCAGGTTTGGCACGGCAAGAGCGGAGGAGATCGTTTCGGCGCGGCGCTCTGCGCGGTTCCAGATCGCGACGGCGACGGCCTCGGCGAGCTACTCGTGGGCGCCCCCAAAGACGACTCGCCGCTGGTCGATAGCGGTGCGGCCTTCGTGCTCTCCACGCGGCCGCTCGAAGCGCAGCCGTACTGCAGCGCCAAGTTGAACTCGCAGGGTTGTCGGCCGCAGCTTTCTGCCGGCGGCCATGCAAGCGCCTCGGGGCTCGCGACCCTGAGGCTCGCGGCGCGCGATGTGCTCAACAACAAGCCAGGCCTTTACCTGTTCAGCGCTGCGCGTGGATCTTCGCCCTTCATGGGCGGAACCCTGTGCCTTGCGCCGCCGATCCAGCGCTCCGGCGTCGCGCACTCGGGCGGCAATGCAGCCGGCGCCGATTGCTCAGGAGTGCTGCGCCTGGACCTCGACGCCAATGCCCTGGGCCAGCACGGCTGGTCCGTCGGCCAGTTCATCGACGCACAGGTCTGGTACCGCGATCCGCAACACCCCGACGGCAGCGCGAGCGGACTGAGCGACGCGCTCGAGTTCACGATCTGGAACTGATCGCTCCCTGCGCGCGAATCAAAGTGGTGCCGGGACGGGGACTTGAACCCCGACGCCCTTGCGGGCGATGGATTTTGAATCCATTGCGTCTGCCATTCCGCCATCCCGGCACCGGGTGGACTCGAGCGTCCGCGGGCGGCGAGTGTAGGTCCCAGCCTGTGCGTTGCAAGCCGGATCGCCCATCGGGTGCGCGGTCCGCTTCAGATCCCGAAGGCGTGTTCGATGCCGCGCGACACGCCCCTGGCCTCGGCCGCATAGCGCAACGCCGCCAAAATGCCTGGAACGAAGGCTTCGCTCGAGTGCAGATCGTGGCGAACGCTGACGAGTTCGCCGGGAGCGCCGAACAGAACTTCCTGGTGCGCATACAGGCCCGGCAGGCGCACGGAGTGGATGGGCGGCGCCGCGCCGGGCTCAGCGCGCGCCTCGCCCATGCGCCGAGAAGTTTCCAATGCCGTCCCCGAGGGCGCGTCGTATTTTTTTGGGTGGTGGAACTCGATGATCTCGGAGGCTGGAAAGTGTTTCGCCAGCTGTGCACAGACGCGCATCATGAGCACGGCGCCCAGGGAAAAGTTCGGCACGATCAGGCCGCCGCGGCCCAACTCGCGCGCTCTGCGGTCGAGCTGCGCCTGGTCCTCGGGGCTGATGCCGCTGGTGGCCAGCACAATTTGCGCGCCGGCCTCGAGCAACGCGATGCCATGCGCCAGACCGAGCCCCGCGCGCGTGGCTTCGAGTGCCACGTCCACGCGCAACTGGCGCACTTGGACGGCCCAGCGGTCCTGCGACGTGAAGCGCGCGACCAATTCCAGGTCCAGAGCGCGCTCGATCGCAGCGGCGGCCGCGCTGCCCAACCGGCCGCCGGCACCGATCACCGCGACGCGCAACTTGGCCGTCACGCCGGACCCACCTCGCCGGCGCATTCGACCAGCGCCAGGCACAGTTCGTCATAGGTGATGCCGACAACGGCGGCCTCCTGCGGCAGGAGCGAGCGCGGCGTCAACCCCGGCAACGTATTGATCTCGAGCAGCACGGGATCTCCGGACGGCGGCACGATGAAGTCGCTGCGCGAATAACCCGCGCAGCCACACAGACGATGCAGCGCGAGCGCCGCAGTTTGCACGCGTTCTTTCATGGATTCGTCGAGCGACGATGCCGGGCAAATTTCTTTCGCGCCGCTTTCGGAGTACTTCTGCTCGTAATCGAAGAAGCGTTCCTTCTCGTGCTGGATCTCGATCGGAGGTAGTGCGCGCTCCTCCCCGTGACGCACAGCGAGCACGCCGCAAGAAACCTCGATGCCGCTGATGCGCGCCTCCACCAGCGCGTCGTCGCCGCTCTGCAGCACCTGGCTGATCGCGCGCGCCAGATCGTGCGGATCGACGACGAGGTGCGTGTTCACCGAAGAGCCGCCGCGCCGCGGTTTGACCACCCAGCCCGCGCCGCAGGCGGGCAGTGCGCGAGCGCGTTGGACTTCCGCCGTCGGATTTCTGGCAAATCCGGCCGCGTCGATCAACGCGGCGGGCGCCACGCGAAGGCCGCTCGAGGCTGCCAGTCCACGTGTGGCGGCTTTGTCCATGCAGATTGCCGAGGCGACGACACCCGAACCGGTGTGGCGGCGGCCGCAGGCCTCGAGCAAGCCTTGCACGGTGCCGTCTTCGCCGGCTCCGCCGTGCAACGCCAGGAAAAACACGTGCACATCGCGGCAGAGTCCCAGCGCTTTGGCCGCGTCGTGGGCCACGCCATCGACGACCCACAGGCCCTTCGAATCGACTTCGATGGCGCTCACCTTGGCGAGCGCGTTCGAGAGCACGCAGCGTTCGAGGGCCGCCAGCACGCAGCGGCCGCTGATCAGCGAAACTTCGCGCTCGGTCGAGCTGCCCCCCATCACGACGGCGACGCGAAGTTCGGCAAGACGCATGTGTTTCCCGCGCGAAGGCTGAAGTTCAGTGATGCTCATGCACATAGAAGTGGCCACGTTCGGTCTTGATCGGCTGGTGGGGCCATGCTTTGAAGGTCGCTGCATCTTCGGCGATCAGTGGATCGATCTCGATCGGATGCAGCCCGCTCTCGTCGGGCGGAGGAAGCTCGAGTTCCGCCGCTCGCACCCAGGACGCGTGCAATCGGCAAAGGTCCGCGCGCGCAGTCTCGGGCGAGTCTTCACCGCGCGCATTCTTGACCGGAGAAAATTCTTCGCTGCGCGCGACCTCCAAGGTTATCGAGCGCAAGCTATCGGCCAGCGCGTCGAACACGAAGGCCTCGAACTTGAAGCCCTCGCGCTGCACGAGTTCGCCCGCCTCCCAGACGAGCATCTTTTTCTTGGCAACATGCCAGGGCAGTTGCAGACCGCCGCGCGTGAGCTCTTCGATGAAATCGTGCCGCAGCATGTGGATCGCGATGTTGCCGGCGCGGAAGACGAGTTCGCCCTGACTGTCGCGTGCTTCGCGCAGATCAGCGGACAGGTCGGAGTATTCGATGCAGCCCAGACGCTCGCCGCTCTTTCCGATCACTCCGACTTTCTCGTGCGCATCGCGCTTGGCGACGACCTTCGACGACATTCCTGCGCCCTCGAGCGCGTGCAGTCCAAGGAACAGCGCATCCCCCGGCCGCGCCAGCGGATTATCGACCTGGAAGTAGGAGAAATACTCGACGCCGCGTTCCTTGGCGTCCGCCAGGGCACCCGAGCGCTCGAGCGCGAGCAGGACACCGCCGTGTCCATCCGGCGCGAGGAACAACTCGCCCGGCGCGGAGCGCAGGATGCGGCCGGCGGCGTCCATGGTCGGGATCATCGCCTGCGAGAAGAAACAAACGTCCTTCGATTCGAGTCCGAAGTAGCGATGGCCCTCGAAAAACGCGCGCGTCGCCTGGTTGTTGGCGGGCGATGTCATCACGTACCAGGGCACGCTGACCTTGTAGCGCTCGCGCACGGCGAGCAAGCGCCGCGCGTGGATCTCGAAAAGCGAACGCTGACTGACCGGCCCGATCTGGAACGCGCCCTTGGGGCCCTCGTATCCAAGCCGCGAGGCCTGGCCGCCCGCGACGAGCAGGAAAGCGACCTTGCCCTGTGCCAGGATCGCTTCGCCCGCGCGCCGTGCCTCGTCGGCGCGGCGCTGCAACTTGGTATCGCGCTGCAGGCGGAACAGTTCGGGTGGCGCGAGCTGCAGCGGCGCTTCTGGCCCAGTCTGCTGCGCGAGCAGCGCCGCTTGCGCGGCGACCTGATCGAGATCGACATGGGCGAGCTGCGCGAGGAATTGCGCGCGTCCCTCCAAGGAAAGCGCTTCGAAATCAGCGAAGACGTGTTCCTGGCCGGCGCCCGCGAACCGCGCGCGCAGCCTCGACTCATCGTGTTGGCTCATGACTTGTGCAGCAGGCGCTCGCACTTCGGCGGGGCTCGAAAGCGTCGCCGCGCCGGCTATTTCTGACCGCTGTGTTTGTCGTTCTCCTGATGCGACAGGAGCTCGAGCAACTGCTCGGTCAGTCCCACCAGCGCTTCGAAGCGCCGTTCCAGGCGAATCTGCCGCGAGACCAGCTTCTCGATCACCGGCGGAAGGATCGCCTCGCGCGTGTAGTTGTTGATCATGTTGATGATCTCCGCGCGGTCCGCGTCGGCCAACTCGTGGAAGTGATAGTGGTACTTCTGCTTGAGCACATCCTCGGTCACGTGCAGGCACTCGGACGTGATCTCGGAGACGCTTTGCTGGTCGTGTTCCTTGCGGAAGACCTGGACTTTGTACTGGTGGAGCAGGTCCTGATATTGCTTCTTCAATGCGGGCCTCCGGCTGGAGAGATCGTCGGCGTAGAGTCCATCCGGTAAGGCCCGAACGGCGTCTCGCCTGGGTGCGGAACGATTGTAACGAGG
>JANMRV010000173.1:0-1723 GCA_031388685.1 Planctomycetota bacterium | reverse complement strand
CGGCGTCGGCACGGGCGTCGGCGCCACCGGAGCGTTCGCGCGGCAAACGCCGGAGAACAACACCGCAACGGTCGGACGGGCGGGGTGACCGGTCTCAATCATCACTCGGCCCTGGAAGGCGGAGTCCGAACCGGGAGGCATGCCCTTGAGCGTCACGTCGATGTCCATGGTCTTGCCGTCGGCGGAGGGCTTGGCCAGCGCCTCGAAGTACTCCGCCCAGCGGAACTCCGGAACCGTGTCGCTCTGCCCCTTGAAGGCGATCGACTTGGGTTGCGTGAGCTGGAACTTCGGGTCGAAGCAGGAGATCTTCAGCGTGCGCGTCAACGCCTGCCCCGGACGCACGAGTCCGAAGGAAAGGTATTGCGGCTCGAAGGAAATCAGGCCGCGCACGCGCGCCTGGACCATGACCGAAGCGCCGTAGGCGGGCGCCTGGCCGTCGGGACCGACGGGCGCTCCGGCGACCAACTGGTCTGAGCGCAGTTGCACCGGGTAGCCCATGCTGCCTTCGCGACAATCCGGCCCCATGGTGACCTTGATTTCCCAACGATCCGCTGCGCCCTCGGCGTCGGCGTTCATCGGCTTGATCTCGACCTTGATCCCAGGGATCACGCCGATGGCGTCCTGACGCAGCTTGAACTTGCCGCCGCGCTTGCAGGTGATCGTCGCCGTTTGTTCGCGCGTGTCGCTGGTCGACATCTCGCCGAAATCGAGTTGCGCGGGCGTCGAGGCGAAGTACGTGTCGACCATCGCGGACAGGCCCAGGGTCACGATCGTGCGCGGATCGTTGCACTGGATGTTGATCTTGGACTGCGCCTGATTGTGCTTGTTCTTGGTGTTGAGTTCGGCCTCGATCTGCACTTTCTTGCCGGCCGCGATCTTGTCGCCGTAGGTGTAATTGACGAAACCGCCGTCCGGTCCCTCGACTTTGACGTGGCTGATCGTGCAACCGCAGGAAGGCTTGGCTGAATTGATGATCAGGGGATTTTCGCCGGTGTTCTGCATGTCGAAGGTGTAGCGCGCGATCTCGCCCTCGATCATTGAGCCGAAGTCGTGGTCGACGATCGGGCACTCGAGCCGGACCTTGGGATCGGGAGGCGCGATGGGAACACCAGCGTCCTGCGGGGGAAGGGCAACCGGCGGAGTCGGGATCTGGCCGGGGCGGGTGGTGGTGGCTCCGCCAGCTCCGCTGGCCGTGACCGGCGCCTGCACGCCAGGCACCGGGACAGGAGTCTGCGTGACAGGCGCGGGAGCCGGGGTCTGAGTGACGGGAACCGGGACTGGCTTGCTCGTGGCGGGAGCTTGCGCCGCAAGAGCGGCCGGGGCGAGCAGGGCCAGGGCGAAGCCCGAATGGCGGGCCCAGATGAGGATCGGATTCATGGTGAGTTGGGTCTCCTAGGATTGAACAGGTAGTGTACGGCGGATTCCTGTCCCGTCCAAAATTGACGGGGACAGGCTGAACAAGGGACCGCGCACGATAGGTGCCGGTTGCATGGAAGTTGGTGCGGCGTACGATCCGCCGGCATGGAAAACCGCTCTGGCTCGCGGGCTCGTCGGCAGGCAGGCGGTCGCCAGTGGAGCCGGGCGGCCCGGATTCCTTGGGCTGCGGCCTTGCTCGCCTGCAGCCTGCTTTTCGCAGGCGGATGCTGTCTGGTGCGGCCCCCGGACGCCGAAACGCTCTACGCGGCCGGAAGCGGCGGCTGGCGCACACCCGAGGCTGCCTTCG
>JANMRV010000166.1:0-1622 GCA_031388685.1 Planctomycetota bacterium | reverse complement strand
CAGCCAGGCGTCAAAGCAGCCCGCGTTCGGCCCGCCAAGGCTGCCCTCGGTCCCTCCGCTCACGTACACGCCGCCAGACCCGTCCGCCGCGGCGGCGAACGCCTTGTCGCCGCTGCTCGACCCGAACTGGCGGATCCAGGTCTGGTTTCCTGCGCTGTCGTAGCGCGCCAGCCAGGCGTCTCCTGCGCCCGCACTCGGCCCGCCGAGGCTGCCCGCGGTCCAGCCGCTGACGTACACGCCGCCCGATCCGTCCGGTGCGGCGGCGGTCGCCTCGTCGTAACTGCTCGTCCCGAGTTGGCGGATCCACGCTTGGTTCTGCGCGAGCGCCACGGGCGCGGCGATGGCGAGAAATACGAGGCTCAATGTCGAAGCGACGAAATTGCGCATGCGAGCTCCTCAACAGGCGGTACACGAAGTACGGATAGAAGTCCAAGCCCCTGATCATGCCGTCACGGTAGCACTCCGGAGGGGGATGGGGGCCGCGAAGCAGCTGTTTTCGCCGGTCGAGGCGTTCTCGGCGTGCCGCGAAGTGTCGTCCGACAGCGCTCGAGCGGCAGGCTTTGGCTCGCGTGGCAATGCGTCGCCTCGCGCGCACGAGGAGCGCGCGCGCAGATGTTCGCTGGTGTTCGCCTCACGCGCCGAAGGCCAGTTCTTCGCCGACGCGTGAGCGCGCGAGGATTGGAGGCTCGCTTGGCAGTCCGAGGTGGTCCAGGATCTTTCGCACGACGACGCCGTCGCAGATCATCGCGATCAGCCTGCGCCGTTCTCCGCAGTGCGGGCACTCGAGCACGTCGATGGCAAAGGAAAACTATCTGGATGAGTTCAGCCCAAGTCGAGCGTCGTGAGTTGGCGCGGCGCTCCGTGTCAGAGCCGTGCGCGGCTGTGCAGTCCGCCGGCATTGCACTCGCCAGGCGCCTTGGTCCATTCACAGGTTCTGGTCGTCGATTCCGGCAACACGCAGAATCGCAAGTTTCAGTTCCTCCGGGAGCGCAGGCGAACGACGCGTCAGAGCAAGCAAGTCTGCGCAGCCCCATTTCGGGTGGCCGAGCCGGAGGCCGAGCAGCTCGTTGACGATCAAGGTGTGACCAGGAGCAACCGCCGTCCCCGTAGGCGTCAGGCAATCTGCGGAATTGTCGACGCAGTCGTTGGTGCTCGGGCATGGCAGCGGGTCGCCGCGATAGAGCAGATCATGACCGCTCGGCCGCCCACGGCACCGTCCACTCCGCACAGGCCCTCGCGATCGGCCGCCGGCACCGCAGCCCACGAGTCGACGCTCATGCGCAGATCCGCGTCCGCCGTCCCCCCGACGACAAGCAAAGCGACAAGACGCTTATCCGCCGCAACCCGCGAATCGCCGTAAGTGCAGGTGGCCCCTCGACTGGAATCGAACCCCCACGGGTTTCCCCACGAGATCCCAGGTCGCGCCACCTCGTCTCGGCGATCGGGATCGGCAATGGGACGCTTGGGCATTGCCAAGTTATTGCCAGCTTTGGTGTGCCGACGTGGCCGGCCGCGGCCTTCACCAAAGTCCGTGTGATCCATCCAAGTCGTCCGAAGTTCCAACGCCGTCCTGGCTTGCACCGACTTGCCCCGACCTGGCCGCCTCGTCGGCTTTCGCTTCG
>JANMRV010000123.1:0-2836 GCA_031388685.1 Planctomycetota bacterium | reverse complement strand
CTGGCCGCCGCGGCCGTGAATGCGAATCTGGAACATGCTCAAAGCAGGTGGATGGAGATCCGAGCTGCGAGTCCGGCTTATCCGGCGCGCGCTGCGCCGGCACTACGTAGAAGCCTAAGCAGCAGGGCGAGTGTCAGGACTCCGCCAGAGTGCGCAGGCTCCCCCGGATCAATGCGCAGGCCGCGAGCGATCAGTGAGCCTGGATTTTCCCGCCGTGGGCTAAGCTGGCCGCCGATTCCCCGACCACGACAAGCGAACCCAGCGCAGCTCCACCATGTTCGATCCCAATATGCAGCTCCTGAGCACGGTCCTCGCGGCCGCTGTGGCCGATCCGACGTCCGACGCGGTCTGGCTCGAGGCGCGGCGCGCGCGCGAATTGTCCAAGGTGGACGAGCCCGACATCGTGGCGGCGTTGGAAGCGCGCGACGCGACGGCACTCGCCGCGATCCTCGAGTCCTGGAAATCGGGCGCGCGCCTGGCGCCCGAGCACGATCGCGAGGTGCTCAAGCGCGGCTTGAAGGCCTTTCGCAAGAGCCTCAAGGTCACGCGCCTGGACGCGGAGTCGTCGCTGGGTGTCGGCCCGATGAGCAGCGGCCGCCATTCTGGAATCGTCGGCATGCGGCCGCCCGAGCGCTACCCTGCGGCGGTGTGGGAAGAACTCGCGCGACAGGGCCGTCTTATCGCGGGCAAATTCGGCGTGTACGAGCTGCCGCCCGAGTAGTCAGTGCCAATCCAATTGCGCGCCGGGAACGGGAAACGTTTACTCCCTGCCCCCAGGAATGCGCCGTTCCAGCGGATCGCGGCTCGGCCGCTCAATCCGCCCGCGGTCGGCGACCGATGACCGGGGCCACCCCGGCCTGAAATACTCCCCGTGACTCCGTCCTACTTCCGCCGCACGAGCTGCCGAGCCTGCGGCGCCGGCGACTTGAAGCTCGTCGTCGATCTTGGATCGACCGCGCTGGCGAATTCGTTTCCGCGTTCGGGCGACGACTTCGTGGGCGAGCTGCGCGTGCCGCTGGAGCTGTATTTTTGCCCGAGCTGTTCGCTCGTGCAGCTCCTGCACGTCGTGCCGGCGGAGGTCTTGTTTTCGAATTACATCTACGTCACGGGCACTTCGGACACGATCGCGGCGCACAACGTGCGGTATGCGAAGTCGGTGGTGGATCTCTTGGGGCTGAAGTCGACCGATCTCGTGGTCGAGGTCGCGAGCAACGACGGAAGTCTGCTGCGCTGTTTCCAGGGCCACGGCGTGCGCGTCACGGGCGTCGAGCCGGCCACGAACATTGCCCTGCGCGCGCAAAGCTCGGGCGTGCCGACGCTCAATCGTTTCTTCGGGCATGCAGAGGGCCTGCGACTGCGTGCGGAGCTCGGCGCGGCCAAAGCGGTGATCGGGAACAACGTGCTCGCGCACGTCGACGACACACTCGGGTTCCTGCGTGGCGCGCGCGAACTGTTGAGCGAGGACGGCCGCGCGATCTTCGAGGTGCCGTACCTCGGCGAGTTCGTCGAGCGACTCGAGTACGACACGGTCTATCACGAGCATCTGTGCTATTTCTCGGTGAGCGCGCTGATGCGGCTGTTCGAAGAAGCCGGCATGCGCATCGTGCGCGTCGAGCGCCATCCCGTGCACGGCGGAACCGTGCGCGTTTTTGGAGCGCGCGATTCGAGCGTGAAAGTGCACGGCAGCGATGCGCTCGAGTTCGCAAGACAGGAACGGGATGCGGGTTGGACGACACTCGCGCGCTACGAGCGCTTTGCAGCGGACGTCGCCGCGAACAAGCGCGCGATCGTCGAGTTGCTGACGCGTTTGCGCGACGAGCGCAAGAGCGTCGCGGGGTATGGGGCGCCGGCGAAGGGGAATACGCTGCTGCAGTATTGCGGGATCACGCCTGCGCTCTTGCCGTACACGGTGGACAAGAATCCGCTCAAGGTCGGCAGGTTCACGCCGGGGTCGCATTTGCCGGTGCTGCCTGTTGAGGCGCTGCTCGAGCGCCAGCCGGACTTTGTGCTGATCCTGGCCTGGAATTTCGCGGAGGAGATCGTGCGCCAGCAGGCGGAATATGCGCGCCGCGGCGGCCGGTTCATCACACCGCTGCCGCTGCCCAAGATCCTTGGAGTTTGAACCTGCGACCCCAGCACGCGAGAATCCCTGACCATGTCCCAAACCCCCTGGAAGAAAGAACAGGTCGTGATCCTGTGCGGCGGCGAAGGCACGCGCATGCGCGAGGAGACCGAGTTCAAGCCCAAGGCGCTGGTCGAGATCGGCGGCCGGCCGATCCTCTGGCACCTGATGCGCATCTATTATCGCTGGGGCTATCGGCGCTTCGTGATCGCGCTCGGCTACAAAGGCGAACACATCAAGGACTACTTCCTCAACTATTCCTCGCGCGAGCGCGACTTCACGCTCGACCTGAAGAGCGGCAAGGTGCGCTCCCACGATGGCGAGGGCGATATCGAGGACTGGGAGATCACCTTCGTCGAGACCGGCGCGCGCACGCAGACCGGCGGACGTCTGTTCCGCTGCAAGTCGCACCTCGATAGCGACACCTTCCTGTTCAACTACTGCGACGGACTGTCCGACGTCGACCTCGACAAACTCGTCGCCTTCCACAAGACCAAGCAGCGCATCGCGACTCTGACCGGCTTTCATCCGCGCTCGCGCTACGGCGTGATCAAGTCGGACGACAACGAGATCGTTTCGTACTGGCAGGAAAAGCCGATGACCACCGACCTGACCAGCGGCGGTTTCTTCGTGATGGATCGGCGCGTGTTCGACTACCTCGATCCGGAGTGCATCCTGGAGACCGGCCCGCTGGAGCGGCTCTCGAAGGAGCGC
>JANMRV010000529.1:0-2592 GCA_031388685.1 Planctomycetota bacterium | reverse complement strand
GCTGCTGCTGCCGCGCCGCCGATTCCCGATGGTCACTGCTCCAGGTTATTCCTGAGCACCTCGCGAGCCTGGTCGGGCTGCTGCAGTTCGAGCAGGATGAGCGCACGCAACGGGCCAGCCGCGTAGTGGTAGCTGAGCGGAGCCCATTCCTGGTCCAACGCGTCCAATGCAAGGTCAAGCCTTCCGACATCACGCAGAGATCGCGCGAGGGACACCTGATCGCCAATGTTCCGTTCTGAAACTGGAGCCGCTTGCATGACCTCGAGGGCCTCTGCATAGCGACCTTCCTTGACGTTCGTCTCGGCGGCGGCTCGCCATGCGGAAGCCTCTCTACCTTTTGAAAAGTATTGCCCCCCAATCAGCGTGATCAGCGCAATTGCGAACGGAACGATTGCGCAGGCTCCGAGCAACTTTGGTTTCCTGGGGACGAAGAGGCCCGCGAGCAGCATGCAACACGCGATCAAGACGAGCGCGGAGGAGGTGAAGTAGAGCGTCAAGAATAACGTGCGGTTCCACTTCCCGTCGAAAGCAAGCTCGTAGATGACGCTTGCGGCGATGAAGACAGGAAGTGCGACGTAACCCACGAGAATTCCGATCCTGGTGGGTGCCGCTTGGCGTCTCCAATAACTTCGGATTCTGCGACCCAGTGAGGACTGATACGCCCGCACCCCTCCGCCTTCGGCGAATGCACGCAAGTCTTCCGCTAGTTCGCCCATGTCGCGGTACCGACGCTCGATGTCGCGCGACATCGCCTTCTCGCAGATCGCGGCCAGCGCCGGCGACGTGGCTGGCGCAAGTTCGGCGACCGGGACAGGCGGCCCGTGCAGCACGGCATTGAGGATCGTGTGTTGAGAGACCTTCGCGCCGTCGGGCACGTATGGCAATTGGCCGGTGAGAAGCTGATAAAGCATCGCGCCAAGCGCGTACACGTCCGAGTGCGGCCCGAGCTTGTCGAGTTGTCCCTTCGCCTGCTCCGGCGGCATGAAGCTTGGCGTGCCGACGACATCGCCATCCATGGTCACCAACGGCGAATCTGGCGTTTCCTCACGTTTCTCGCGACGCTCCGTCTTCACCACGCTCTGCGTCGTCGGCTGCGGCTGAATGCGCAGATCGTGCTTGTCTTCGCGCCCAAGCACGCGAGCCAGGCCCCAGTCCATCACGTAGACCTCGCCGAACTTGCCGACCATGACGTTCGCGGGCTTCAAGTCGCGGTGCACGACCTTCTTCGAGTGCGCGTAGCTCATTGCTTCGCACACCTTGAGCATCACGCCGAGCGCGCGAACCTGGTTCCAGCCGTCCTCGCCGGTGCGGACCTTCTCGAAGATGCTGCGCAGATCTTCACCCTTCACCAGCCGCATCGTGAAGTACACGCGACCATCGGCGTCGAGCCCGAGTTCGTGGACGGGCACGATGCCGGGGTGATCGAGTTGACCGGTGACCTGCGCCTCTTCAAGGAAGCGACCGAGTGTCTTCGGATCGACGGGCGGGGTCTCGCCAGTCGATTCAGCCCCGCGTCCGAGCACTACCTTCATCGCCAACGTGCGCCGCAGCTCGTCGTCCCAGATCTTCAGAATCGCGCCCATCCCGCCGCGCGCAACTTCACCGAGCATCCTGTAGCGCGTGCCACGCGGCCCAGCGCCACGCAACTTGTCAAAGAGCTTGCTCGACGCTTCGGAATCCGGCGTCGGCTCGGGGTCGAGCGGAACGGTCGGGCCAGGTTCGGTGCCGAACTGCCGCTTGAGGCGCTCGCTGAGGGGGCGATCACCGCTGGATCTCGGTCGCAGGCGATCGATCACATCCAGGAAGTCTTTCAGTCGGCGTAGGTCGCGCTTAATCGTCGGGTTCGCACGGCAGATCGCCTCGAAGTCGGCTGGCTCGCCTGCTTCCATGCGGGCCAGGTACTCGCGGAACATCTCCTCCGCGCGAGGGTCGAGGGGCAAGCTCGGGTCGGCCATATGGGAATGGTAGCGCGGCGATCCCGTCACCGCTCCCTACGGCAGCAGCGTGAAGCTCAGCCCATTGGTGAGCCCGGTCGTGTTCGAGAGTATCCCGACACCGTTGCTCTGCCGTGACTGGACCTCACCTAAAAGTCCCATTTGCTCCCGCAATTGCCGCAGTAGGCCGCGGTCCATTGTTCTTTTCTGGAAAGACCCGTCGCGAGCAACTGCTCCACAGCGCGCTCCAGCGTAATCCGACACTGCGCGTCGGACAGGAAGCGGGTCGCGGCACGCAGTGATTCTCTGTTGATTGCGTCGGCCATGGACTCGTCGAGCGCGAGACTACCGCCTGGCTTGGCCTCGCGCGCCGATCACCTAGTGCATTGCCCACCGAGCGGCGTTCATGATAGAGGAGAAGCTGTGATAGGCGATGACAGCGAAGGTTCCTACCGGCGGCTACGCGAAGAACTGATCATCGGCCTTTATGCCGACGACGAATTGGCTGCAACTCTTGTGCTGAAGGGAGGCAACGCTCTGAATGTTGTCCACCGCATTGGGCAGCGCACGTCGTTTGACATCGACTGCTCACTGTCGGATGCTGTGCCGAACACGGAGTTTTGGGCACGCGGATTTTCGAAGCACTTCGCGCGCGGCT
>JANMRV010000528.1:0-1880 GCA_031388685.1 Planctomycetota bacterium | reverse complement strand
AGTGACCGACCTGGCCGGCAACTCGATGTTCCCGGTGAGCCTGCACGCGGTCGCCGCGCAGAATTCATCGGCGGTCACTTTCGATGATCCTTCGTCGAGCATGATCACGGTCAGCGGCGAGTCCAACGACGTGCTGACGATCGTGTTCGCGACTCGTCCGTCGCGCTGGAATCTGCTCAAGGCCAGTAACTACACGATCTCACTGCTGGGCAACCCTCTCGATCTGAGCGGCGCGACTTTCAGCTTCGACGGCGCGCAGACGGTGACGATTTCACTGAACGCGAACTGGTCGCCCAACCTGCAGACCGGCCAGGCGTACGACGTCGACATCAGCGCCATGAACAGTGATCAGGGTGTCGTCGGCGCGGCGATGAGCGGCGCCCTGGTTTGCGGCGGCGAGTCCACCGCACCGAGCCTCCCCGTGGGGCTGACGCGCATCGACGCGGCCAATCCGACCGACTCCGTGCTGATCCAGTTCAGCGAGGCCGTCGACCTGACTTCGGCCGAGACACCGACAAACTACGACCTGAACGGCGGCCCGAATCCTGACAGCGTCGCGCGCGTCGGTCTGACCACCGTGCGCGCCACCTGGAGTGGTGGCGTGATCGTCGGCGACACGGTCAACGCGAGCGTGGCCGACCTGGCCGGCAACATCGGCGTCGTCTCGCGCGCGGTCGGCAACGTGGACCCCCAGGGACCGCTGGTGGTTTCGGTCGACGGACTGAGTGTCGTCAATTCCGGACTGGATACCGTCACGGTGCTGTTCGACAAACCCGTCGAGCCGCTGACGGCACTGGACTCCTCGAACTATGGCGTGACCAACGCTACAGCCCTGGTGCTCAGCAGCGCGATCCTGCGCTTCAACAGTACGAACAACACCGTGACGATCCATCTGCCCGCCGGCGTGGAACTCGATCCCACCCAGGGCATCAGCGTGCACGTCCAGGATGTCAGGGACCACGCGGGCCTTGCCATGAGTCCGCCGGCCAACATCGGCGGTGCGGTGGGCGGAGACCTGTCGGCAGCGGCTTTCAGTGCGGCGTTCGCGAACTACCGCGCTGATGCGAGCGGGCTCGCGATCGACGTGCGCTTCAGTGAGGACATTCCGACCAGTTTCGCGAGCACGCTCGCGAACTGGAGCGTGTCCGGCGGCCAGACCGTCGACGCGGTCGTGTCGTTGACGCAGGCCCACTATCGCCTGACCCTGTCCGCGGCCCTGACCGCGGGCCAGGGACTCGCTCTGACGGCCGTCCCCGACATGGCAGGCAACCTTTCGGGATCGATTTCAATCGTTCCGACGCTCTGATCCGTTCCAGGGGCCCCTCGGACCCGGAAATGTGCGCCCCGCGGGAAACTCCGTGGGGCGCTTCCGTTCGCGGACGGAGCCGCCGCGCGGTTGTGCAGGGGCTTTCTCTTCAAGAACAAGCCCGTCGGGTCCCGATAGGGGACGGCGACCGAGTCCGCTGCCTGCGCCAATAGGCCCAGGCGTCCCTGGCTCGCAGTCCATTTCAGGAGAGTACGCGTGACCCATACCAGCACTGAGAACGAGCGCTCCGTTGCGGAGGTCGTCGAGGCCTTGATCGGCGTCGAGGGCGATTCCAGCGAAGGCAGCGATCTGGAAGCCCAGACAGCGCGCGCCACGACAGAAGTCGACGCGCGCACTGCAGAGTCGTATTGCCGCGTCCTGATCGGCCACCTGACTGACGACTCAGAGAGCGTGCCCGAGCTGGAGGCACTGCTGATTCTGGGTCTGGCGCACCCCAGCGTGTTCGTGGCCAACCACATATCGCTGGGGCAAGAGGGCCGTCGACTGGCGCAGCTGCTCGAACGGTCCGGCAATCCTGTGCGTGCGCAAGCGCTGCTCGAACTGATCGCCGCGC
>JANMRV010000067.1:0-3318 GCA_031388685.1 Planctomycetota bacterium | reverse complement strand
GGCAGGGTTGAAGGCGGTGGTGGGATCGGTGCTGAAGCCCGGGTAATTGATCGTCGTACCGGCGAAGGGCGTGGTGATGATGCCGCCCTGGTTGGGTGCTGCGTTGAGGAGCAGATGCCCGCCGTTGCCGACCCAAGCGTTGATCGCGGGGCCGTTGGCGGTGAGAAACGCCTGTAGCGTGATCGCGTTGCCGTCCGAGCCTTCCATGTAGATGAAGCGAACTCCCGGCGCGAAAAGCGCGGCCGTATTCACGGACTCGTAGCGCAGGTCGGACCACAGGCCCGCGCCGAAGACCGCGTTCATCGAGCTTTCGTTCGTGGTCGTGCCCCACGGGGAACCGACCGTTGAACGGATGTAGTTGTTCGCAGTTTGCGCATTCACGGACAGCGTGCCGACCAGCAACGCCGCGACAGCAAGGGAGCAGGGACGGAATCTCATTGGGACACTCCTTGACAAGCGAAAGAGAATTCGAGTTGGGGTAAAAGGAACTGTTGACAAGGGGATGGTGGCTCCGAGCCCCTCGGCATGACGCCAAGGTAGCCTCGTTTCGCCGGATAGGGGAAGTGGTCCAAAAAAACGCGTCGCGGGCTCCAGAACGCGACCCGAACGCTGATCCGAGCGGGTCTTGCCAGCGCCGCCGAAGTCCCCGTTTGAAGGATTGAGCTGCATTGGCTCCGGGCTTTGCTGACCACGCAGGCAGCACCGGCACTGGAAGAGGCTGCGCTACGCCAGCGTCTTGAAATTCCGAGTCGGGCAGTTGCATACCTAGCAGTGCTAGGTCTAATCACCGGCATGCCGACCCCGCTGCCCAAGGACCTCGTCGCCGCCTCGAGCAAGCCGATCGTGCTCGCGATCCTCGCGCGTGGCGAAAACTACGGCTACGCGATCATCCAGGAGGTGCGCGAGCGCTCCAAGGGCCGCCTGGAATGGACCGAGGGCATGCTCTACCCCGTCCTGCACCGCCTCGAAGCACAGAAACTCGTGCGCGCGCGCTGGGTCGTCGGCGAACTCGGCCGCAAACGCAAGTACTACCGGCTCAGTCCGCAGGGCACGCGCGCCCTGGAAAGCGAGCGTCAAGACTGGCGCGTGGTCCAAGGCACCTTGCAAGCACTTTGGGAGTGAGCATGTTCGACATCGAAGCAGGTATCCAGCAGTGGAAACGGACGTTGCTCGCGAGCGAGGCTTTGCGCGCGGAGGACGTCGACGAACTTGAAGATCACCTGCGCGAGGAACACGCGCGATTGCGCGCTGGCGTGGGGCCAACGACGCCGTTGCTCAGCGAGGAAGAGAGTTTCCTGATCGCGATGCGCCGTCTCGGCCGCGCCGACGCGCTTGGCGCTGAATTCGCCAAGGCGGATCCGAACGCGGTGTGGCGCCGGCGCTGGATCCTGATGTTCGCCGGCTACCTGGGCATCTCGCTGGCTTTCTCCCTGATCAGTCTGTGCGCGGCCATCACAGCCTCGACTTTCGAGGCGGGGCTGAGCACGGGCTACTACGCATCGTACGGCGCCTCGCTCGTGCTTGGTTTCGCCTGCGTTGCCGCGCTCGCACGCAAGTTGAGCAGCGCGGGCTCGTCGCGACGCCTGCCTGGAGAGTACGCCCTCAAACTATTGCGGACTCCGAGTCTGGTGGCGCTCACTCTCGTCGCAATCGCGATCAAGGCGACGGTCAGCCCGATCACTGGGATCTTGACGCTCAGAACGCACGGCTCCGAGCCAGTAACTTCGAACCTTGTGTTGTACCCGCAGGTGCTGCTGTGGCTCGCGCCGTTCATCCTTCTGGCTCTGCTCGTCTGGCATGACCGCGAGCGTCTGCGTCGCGAAGTAGTCTCGACTTCGGACGAGGCGTCGATCTAGCCCGTACGCACCCGGCGTTGTTGCTGATCGCGGGCAACGATCGCAAACAAGGTTCGTACGGGCGCCGAGCGGCTCGCACCTGATTGGTCGGGTGAGGATTTGAAGCCTTGGGCTCTGTCACGGAATAACAGATCCATTGCGCCGGCCCCCGCCGTCGCTGGCTGCGTTGCGCCTCCTCGGAAACCATGCAGGTTGCCTGCGTCGGCGCGCCTTGCCATCGACGACGGTTGCTCGCCGAAATGGACCTGTTATTCCGTGACTTAGCCTTAGCCTCTGCGCATTCGCTCACGGCAGCAGCGCCGCTTGGGATGGGGGCCCCGGAGGCAGCAGAATCCTCCGCACGGCGCATGCCGATGCGACCGGTTAGCGCCTGCAGCCAGACAAGTTCTGTTGCGAACGATAGAGTCTGAGCCCATCCCCAAGCGCGCCGGGCGGCGGTGACTGGACCGAGCAATCCGACCGTGGGCTCGCTTGGGCAGATCGCCACCAGCCGTGCTCTCCAAGCAACTTCTACGCAGCTCCGCCAGGCTGACCGCACTCATCGCTGTTTGTGCACCCGCGTTGGCACAGACCGCCGTGTGGTCGCCGCTGCGGCCGGTGCGTGCTGTGAGCGCTGAAGGCGCGACGCTATCGATCGAAGACAGCGGTGCGATCGTCGCGAGCGGCGCCAATACCGATGACGACGTGTACACGCTCGAGCTCGAGAGCGACCTCTCGCTCGTGAGTGGATTGAAGCTCGATGTCGAGTTGGGCGCTCACGCCGACGGAGCGGGTCCGGGACGCAGCCGCGGCGGCAATTTCGTCTTGGCCGAGATCGAGATCCGTGCCGGCGCGCGTGAAGCCAAGAAGCTTGGCCGCGCACAGGTCTCGTTCTCGACCGCAAGTTTCGAGCAAACGGGCTATTCGATTGCGGGCGCGCACGACGGCGTCGTCACGACGGGCTGGGCGATTTTTCCCCAGGTCGGCAAGCCGCACACGGCCATCCTGGAGCTAGCCAGCGATGTGCGCGGCGAGACAGGCACGCGCTGGCACGTGACGTTGCGCTTCGGCTACGGACAGCAGCACACCTTCGAGCGCTTCCGCTTGAGCGCGACCGACTCCGCGCGCCCGTTGCGCCTGACGTCCGAGTCGGACGCGTGGTCGGGCATGCAAGCGCGCATCAACCAGGCGATCGATCGCGGCGTCGACTACTTGATCGCGACGCAGGAACTCGACGGATCTTGGCGCCACGTGGTCGGCGAGTACCGCAACGGACAGACGGCGCTCTCGCTCTACGCGCTGCTCAAGTCGGGCGTCTCTGCGAAGAGTCCGACCGTACGGCGCGCTCTCGACTTCCTGCGCTGCAAGCTGCCGAGCGAGACGTATTCAGCGGGCGTCCAGTCGCTTGCGATTGCAGCGCTGGGCACCGACACCGACGAGGCGCTGATCCAGAGCATCGCCGACGGGCTGCTCGCCTGGCAGC
>JANMRV010000890.1:0-1690 GCA_031388685.1 Planctomycetota bacterium | reverse complement strand
GGCGTGCAGCCGCGGGCCGCGGGCCGGCAGGTTCCGAGCCGGTCTGATGCCGCGGCCTTCGGTCCGCCGATAGATGCGGCTTGGGCCGAACCAACATTCAATGCCTCTGCCTGCCTGCCTAGGGGGCCTGCGGGTTGCCCGATCCTTCCGTGCGCGGTAGATTTACATCTGCTCTCGTCCATCCCCGCGACCCGGTCTATGGACTTGGCCTGCCCGCTCCTGCCGCCACACCACGATTCACACCGCGATGCGCAAAACACTGATCTCCTACGTCAAACCGCACGTCCAGGAGGATCCGCTCTCGATGATCCTGGGCATCGCCTACCTTGGCGCCTGCCTCGAGAAAGAGAAGATCCCGGTCGAGTGCATCGACGAGCGCATCGTCACCGACCAGGAGATGAAAGCCGCGATCGAACGCAACGACGTGATCGGCTTCGGAGCGCTGACGCCCAACATCCGACGCGCGATCGCCTGGGCCAAGTACGCCAAGGAGAAGGGCAAGATCACCGTGATGGGCGGGCCGCACGCGTCGGTCGACCAAGGCATCTTCCTCGACAGCGGGCACTTCGATTACGTGCTCAAGGGCGAGGCCGAAGAGACGCTGCCGCAGTTCCTCAAGGCGCTCGACGGCGGCAACGACAATGATCTGTCGGCCGTCGCCGGTCTGGCCGGTGTGCGCGGCGGACAAGTCTGGGTCGACAACGCCGCGCCGCCCTTGATCAAGAAGCTCGACGAGCTGCCCTTGCCCGCGCGCCATCTGTTGCCGATGGAGAGCTACTTCAAGCTCAATCCCGAGCGCCTAGCCTACATTTTCACGACGCGCGGTTGCCCCTTCAAGTGCATCTTCTGCCAGAAGGAATTGACCGGCCGCGGTTTCCGGGTGCGCTCGACGCAGATGATCGTCGACGAACTCGAACAGATCGTGAAGGTCTACAACCCCGGCGTGATCCTTTTCGTCGACGAGATCTTGACGCTGCGGCGCAAGCGCATTCACGAGATGTGCGACGAGATCTTGCGCCGCGGTCTGAAGTTCGAGTGGATCGCGAACACGCGCGCGGACTGCGTCGACTATCCGTTGCTCAAGCACATGCACCGCGCCGGCTGCCGCCGGATCTATTACGGCTGGGAATCGGGCTCGCAGCGCATGCTCGACGTGCTGAAGAAGGACCTGACGCCCGAAGTGATCGTCGAAGCCGCGCGCATGACGCGCCGCGCCGGCATCTGGGCCAAGGTCTACCTGATCGTCGGCAGCCCGGGCGAAACACCCGCGGACATCGCCGAGACCGAGAAGGTGCTCAAGCTCGCCGGCCCGGACTTGGTGCGCATTTCCGTGTTCAATCCGCTGATCGGCACGGAGTCCTGGGACAACTATCAGGCCAGCATCGACGTCTCCGACTTGCGCGAGAACTACGTCTCGTCGAATCGTTCGGCTTACGTGCACGAGCACTTCACCCAGGTCGAGCTGGAGGAGCTGCGCAAGAACATGGTGCGCTCCTACGAGAAGTGGTTCTACGGTTATCCCCAGCGTGCGCGGCGCTTCATGGAGCGATGGAGCTCCAGCACCTCTCCGAGCTGCATCCCGACGTCGTAGACAGGGTTCAGGCTGCTCGTCGGCTGCTGGAAAATCATGCTGATACGGTCGCCGCGCAGCTGACGCATGCGCTTCTCCGGAAGCTTGAGAAGGTCCTCC
>JANMRV010000857.1:0-6790 GCA_031388685.1 Planctomycetota bacterium | reverse complement strand
CGCGTCAGATCGACGCCGGTGACCGCCGCACCGCACGCCTGTCCGCTGGGGGTGATGGTCAGCGTCATGACGGCAGGTTGCGCGCAGGTAGCGCGATGGTCAAGCGGGGCGGTGGGCGATCACCGCGCTCATCGGCAGCGGAGCGTAGAGGTGCGGGAAGAGCGCGCCGCCGCGAGAGGGGCCGTAGCGAAGCGCCGGCCCAAGCTGAGCGGGGTCGAGTTCGAGCAAGACCAATTCGTCGCGCGCCTCGAAGTGGGTCTCGAGCGTGCCCTGCAACTGCTCCGCGAACGAAAGGTGCACGAACCCTTGGCTCTCGAGCGAGGGTGGATTCCAGGTGCCGTCCGCCAGCAGCAGCGCTCGCGCGGGCTTCGCGTGCAGGACATGGAAGAGGCGCAGAGGTTCGCGTCCAAAGATGCTGAGCGTCGCCGAGTGTTCGGGCACGAGATGCAGTCGAGCCGCCGCCGCCGCGAGTGTCGCCAACGCCGCGCGCGCCGAACTCGAAAGGCAGACGGTCTCCGTGTTCACGTAGAGGTTCACGTGTTGCCAGAGCACATCGTCGGACAACTCCTGCGCGTGCGCGCGCATCACGACCAGCGCGCGCTCGGGATGGGCGCGCGCCCAGGCGATCGACGATTCGATCGCCGTGCACAGCCGCGCCGCGAGCTCTGCGCCGCGCGCCCTGCGAAACAAGATTCCGCCCAGCGGCAGCGCGCAGCCGAACTCCGCCTCCCAGCGCGCGCCCAGATCCTCGACACAGACGAGTCCGCGCTCTTGCCAGGTGAAGCGGCCCTCGTGGATGCACACGCCGAAGTCCGCCTCGCGCCGCTCGAGTGCCGGCATGATCTCGGAAAAAATCCGCTGCTCGACCTGCAGCGGTCCGTGGAACAGTTGGAAAAGGAGCGTGGCCGTGGTCCATTCGCCCGGGCAGAACACGCGCGCCTTCGAATCGAGCGGCGGCGCGTCCGCGCGCGAGAGCAACAGCGGTCCGACGCCGAATCCGAGCGCTGAACCCGCCGAGAGCACCGCCGTCGTGTCCGCAAGTCGCAGCGCCGCATGAAAACTCGCCTTGGCCGCGTCGAACTCGCCCTGGCTCAGGCGCTCGTTCAAGGACTGCACGTCGCAGAGTTCGAATTCGAGCGACACTCCATCGCACTCGACCGCGCCTTCGAGCAGGCCCGCGAAGGCGAACGTGTCGTTGGGGCAGGGCGAGATGCCGAGCTTCAAGCGTTCGTTCACGGCGTTCCTTCAGCGCGTGCCACGACAGCGCGCGCGAGTTCACGAGCGCCGCTGAGCGCGCGCGGGATCGACCAGCGTTCACGTGCCCGATCGCCGACGGCGTTGGAAATGCCGCGCACGATGTTGCAGGGAACTCCGGCCAGCGAACACGACAACGCCACGGCAAAACCTTCCATGTCCTCCGCGCGCGCCTCTGGGAAGCGCTTGCGACGCTCGCTCGCTTCGGCGGCGTTCGCGGACGCCGCGCAGGTCGTCAGCAGGAGCGGTCCGCCGCGCAGGTCGAGGTCCAGGTGATCGAAGACCGCCGCGCGCGCCGGATGTTCGCCGGCCGGCCACTGCGGAAAGCCGAGCGCCGGCGGGGGAATGTGATCGGCGCCGGCTCCGACGCCCACGCCCGTGACCGCAACCGCGCCGAACTCGATGGCCGAGCCCAGCGGATCGCGCTCGAGGTCGTAGGCGCCGGCGATGCCGACCAGGATCACACGCGCGGGCGTCAGCCGAGCCAAGAACTCCGCCGTGCGCGCGCCGGCTGCAATCGGGCCGAAACCGCACAGGTCCACGATGACGCTGGACCCTAGGCCGCCCAGATCCAGGAGTCGCGCCAGCTCCAGGCCGGTGGGGACCAGGACCAGCAGCGGCGCGCCCTTGTGAGTGCTCACGCGACGAGTCTGGAACGCAACAGAGCAGCGTGCAAGCGGTCCGTGATGCGCTTGGGCCCATCCCGTCCACTGTTCGCGGCCTGCCCTCGCTAAGCTGTTGCACCAGAAGTGCCCCGTTGAGCCCCACTCGAGCGGTGCGCCACGATTTGCTCCGTTCCGTCCCAGTCCGCAGCGCACGGCGAATTGACCATGAAACGAATCTTTCTGAGCACCACGCTTTCGATCCTGGCGGTCCTTGCCGCAGCCTGCGCTGCCGGCAAAACCTCGACTTCGACTACGGAGAGCGCGCCCGCGCCGGCCATGCGCGTGAGCCAGCCGGGCGCAGCCGGCGCTGCGCGCACGAAAGCCAGCGACGCGGACGATGCGGCGCTCGTCGAGCGGCTGATCGAGATCGCTGGAAGCGACAATCGCGTGCAGGATCACCTGCGGCATCTTTGTCTGTCGATCGGCCCGCGCTTGACCAGCTCGCACAACCTGGCGACCGCGCAGCAGTGGGCCCTCGATCAATTCAAGAGCTTCGGACTCGAGGCCAATCTCGAACGCTGGGGCGAATTTCCGGTCGGCTTCGACCGCGGCCCGTTCCGCGGCAGCATCGTCGGCCCTGATGCCGTGCCGTTCGAGTTCACGACCATGGCCTGGACTGCGGGCACCAACGGTCCCACGCGCGGCCGCGTCGTGATCAAGCCCGAGACCGAGGCGCAACTCGCGGAAGTCCAAGATCGACTTGCCGGCGCTTGGCTCGTCACGCGGGTCTACGAGAAGGGCGCCGAGCGCCCCAAGGTCTCGAAGGAAGAGAAGGAAAAAATCACGGCGGCGCTGGCTGCCGCGGGCATCGCCGGCGACATTCGCTCCGGCGGCCGTGAGCTGGTGATCACCGACGGCAACTACCGCATCGCCTGGGACAAACTTCCGCAGGGCACGCATGTCGTCCTGCGCGGCGATCAGCTGAAGGACTTGTCCGCGCGCGTCGAGAAGGGCGAAGAACTCGAAGTCGAATTCGACATCGACAATCGCTTCTACGAGGGTCCCGTGCCTCAATACAACGTGATCGCCGACATCCGCGGCAGCGAATTGCCCGACGAATACGTCATCGTCGGAGGCCACCTCGACAGTTGGGACGGCGCTCAGGGCGCAGTCGACAACGGCACCGGTTGCGCCACGACGATCGAAGCCGCGCGACTCCTGATGGCGTCGGGGGCGCGGCCTAGGCGCACGATTCGCTTCATCCTGTGGAGCGGCGAAGAGCAAGGACTGTTCGGCTCGACCGGCTATGTGCGCGATCACAAGGCCGATCTCGATCGCATCAGCGCGGTCTACATCCACGACGGCGGCACCAACTACCTCTCAGGGCTGGGCGTGACCTACGACATGGAAGATCAGATGCGCAAAGTCTGCGAGCCGATCTTCGGCCTCAACCCCGACTTGCCGTTCAAGCTGCGCGTCAACGAAGGTTTCGTGTACTCGGCGGACTCCGACCATGCGCCGTTCGCCGGCGCGGGCGTGCCAGGTTTCTTCTGGGACCAGGCCGGCAAGTCCGACTACAACCACATGCACCACACGCAGTACGACACGTTCGAGACCGCGGTGCCCGAGTATCAGGCGCATTCGGCGCTCGTGGCGGCCATCGTTGCCTACAACACCGCGAATCTTCCGGGTTTGTTGAACCGTGACAACTTCAAACCGCTGCCCCCGCGGCGCATGGGCGTCCAGTTCGAGGGCGCGAAGGTCAGCAGCATCAGCAAGGGCGGCAAGGCGGAAGAAGCCGGTTGGAAGACCGAGGACGTGATCGTTTCGGTCGACGGAGTCGCGGTTTCGAGCCGTGAAGAAATCAGCGAGGAATTGCAGAAGGGCGGGCCGAAAAAGACCGTCGTACTGCGCCGCGGGAGCGAGACGATCGAGGCGCTGATCGACTATTCCGGCAGCAAGGACGAGGAGCTGCGCGCCCAGCGCGCGCAAAAGCGCGCCGAACGCAAGGCAGCCGAGCAGAAGCGTCTCGAAGAGCAGCGCGTCGCCGAGCAGAAGAAGTTCTGGTGAAAGGACTGCGCCAGAAACTGGCGCTCGACCGTCCGGAGCTCCTCGCCTGGGCGATGTACGACTGGGCGAATTCGGCGATGTTGACCGTCGTGATCACGGCGGTCTTTCCGATCTTCTATGCGCGCGTGGCGGCAGCTGATCTCGATCCCAGGGTCGCGACCAGCCGCTTCACGCTGACTTCGACGATCTGCATGCTGATCGCGGCCTGCATTTCACCCGTGCTCGGCGCCTTGGCCGATGTCAGCGCGAAGAAGAAGCTCTTTCTCGCCGTTTTCATGCTGCTCGGAGCCGGCACCTGCGCGGCGATGTTCTTCATCGAGCGCGGCGACTGGCTATTGGCCTCGTTCCTTTTCGGCCTGGTCAACGTGGGCGCGACGGCCAGCTTTGTCTTCTACGACTCGCTCTTGCCGCACATCGCGAAGTCCGACGAGATCGACCGCGTCTCGACTTCGGGTTACGCGCTGGGTTACATCGGCGGAGGCCTCGCTTTGGCCGGCTGTCTGGCGATGATCCAGATGCCAGAACGCTTCGGATTCGCGGCGCCGATCGGCGACGGCGGCGCGAGCGACACGCTGCCGACGCGCCTCTCGTTCGTGATCGTGGCCGTGTGGTGGATCGTTTTTGCGATCCCGTTGTTCCGGCGCGTGCGCGAACCGGCGCGCTTGTTCGAGGCGGATGAATCGCCGCAGGGATCGCGCGTGGTCAGCACGGCCCTGACGCGCCTGCGCGAGACGGCGCGCGAACTGGTGCGCTATCGCCAGGCATTCCTGCTCTTGTGCGCCTTTCTCGCCTACAACGACGGCATCGGGACGATCATCCGCATGGCGGTGATTTACGGCAAGGAGATGCAGATCCCGGAGAGCACGCTGATCGGCGCGATCCTGGCCGTGCAATTCATCGGCGTGCCATGTTCTTTCGCTTTCGGCGCGCTCAGTGCGCGCTTCAGTGCCAAGCGTTTGATCCTGTTCTCGATCGCGGTCTACATGCTGATTTCGATCCTGGCCTGGCAGATGCGCACGCCCGCGCATTTCTGGGCGCTGGCGATCCTGGTCGGACTCGTGCAAGGCGGATCGCAGGCGCTCTCGCGCTCGTTGTTCGCCAGCATGATCCCGCGCCACAAATCGGGCGAGTTTTTCGGCCTCTTCTCGGTGCTCGAGAAATTCGCCGGCATCCTGGGCCCCGGAGTTTTCTGGCTCGCCGCGACCTGGACCGGTTCTTCGCGCCATGCGATTCTCTCGGTGGTCGTGTTTTTCCTCGCCGGCGGCTGGTTGCTCTCCAAGGTGGATGTCGAGGAAGGCCAGCGCGTCGCGCGCGAAGCCGACGCCGATGTTCGCACGGCCTGATCCAACGAGAACCGAAGCGTGAAACGCGAGAAGCAGACCGGCGCGCGCGTCGACCAAGAGCCGGCGTCGATCGCGAGGCCGAGTGCCTGGCTGGGTGCCAGCCTGGTGCTGATCTCGTTCGCGCTCTTCGCGGGCGCGCTGAGCAATGCCTACGTCTTCGACGGCGTTGCGCTCGTGGAGCAGAATCCACTGCTCCTGAATTTCGAACCGCTGCGCATCGCGGGCATGGACTGGTGGGAGGGCACCGGGAAACCCGGCGGTCTGTATCGGCCCGTTTCGCTGCTCGCGCTCGCGGCGCTGCGAGCGCTGGGCGGCGGCGGGCCTGAGTGCATCAACTTCGCCAACGTGGTGCTGCACGGATTTGTCGCCTGGCTGCACTTCGAGTTGCTCGTGCGCCTGCTCGGCGCGCGGGCCCAAGCGATTCCGGCGGCATGGATCGCCGCGTTCATCGCGCTCGCGCATCCGCTGAACGCCGAAGTGGTCGGCGGACAGGTCGGCATCGCCGATCTGCTCGCAAGTCTGTTCATGTTTGCCGCGGTCCTTTTCGCGCAAGGCCGGTCGAAAGGCCGTTTCGCCCTCGGCGTACTGTTCGCGGCTTTCGCTGCGCTGTCCAAGGAGAGCGGAGTGCTGGTGGTGCCGCTCGCCATCCTGTTCGAGGCTTTGCGCCCGCGAGTCGATCCGCAGCCGATGTCGCGCGTGCTTCGCGCGCTGGGCTGGTCGTGTCTGGGGGTCGCCATCGCGGTCGCCTGCCGCTACGCGGCGATCGGTTCGCTGGCCAGCGCCGACGATCCCGTCTACGCGGGCTTCTCTGCGTTGGCGCGCGTGGCCAGCGCTTGCGGAACGTTCGTCGCGTATTCGTTGCCGCTCTTGTTCGCACCGTGGCGCCAACTTGCCGTGGTCAGCCATCAGGACGCGGTGATTGCGGGTGGGTTCGCCGACCCGCGCGCGCTTGCCGGAGCGCTCGTGATCATCGCGTTGTCGGTCGCGCCCGTTTTCGCTTTGCGCCGTGGCCGCCGCGAGCTCGCTTTCGGAGTGTGGTTCTTCCTGCTGGCCGCTTTGCCCACGTCGAATCTTATTTTCTCGAGCGGAGCGATCGCAGCCTCGCGCTTCTTCTACGCCGGCCTGATCGGGCTGTGTTTGCCGCTGGCGCTCTTGATCGTCGAGGGCTGGTCGCGCTCAGCGCTTGCGCGCGCTGCCGCGGGCCTGATCGCCGTCTACTCGTGCGCCGTGCTCCCGATCGTCGCCTGGCGCGAATGTAGTGTGTGGCACAGCGAGCGCACGCTGCTCGAGGCGCAGGTGGCGCGCGCGCCCAGTTCCGCATACGGCCTCGTCGATCTGGCGGGCACGCTTCGCGGCGAGGCACCGGCGCGCGCGGAAGAACTCTTGGAGCGGGCGGTGCAAACGAGTCTTCCGCTGATTCCGGGCCAAGAGTTTTCGCCGGAGGATCTGCTCGAGACGCACTTCCTGGCACGCAGCGCACTCGCAGAGATCCGCGAGGGTCGCGGCGAGCGCGAGCGC
>JANMRV010000818.1:0-2975 GCA_031388685.1 Planctomycetota bacterium | reverse complement strand
CTGGCTGGGTGCCCTGGATCGTTTGCACAACGGCGTCATCGTCCGCACGAATGACCTTTAGCGTGTAGCGCACGAGGTTGTTATCCTGCACCGTGCCGATGATCGCCGCCGGGGCTGTCAGCATCGCTCCGGCGATGGGTGAAGTGATCGCGACGACCTGAAGACCGAAGGGGCGCGCAGCGGCCTCGAAGGCCGTCAGCCACTGGTCCAGTCGAATCGCTTCGTTCTGCTGCTGTGAAAAGAGCACCAGGATCTGCGGAACGCGTCCGACTTCGTCCCAACTCCTGCGCTCGCCCTGGACCCATTTCGCGACCTTGGGCCAGGGCGGAACGCTGCCGACGTAGGAGCCGGTCTGTGCAGCCGTGCGCCCCTTGAGCTTCGCCAAGCGCAGTTCGCGTTCGATGCCGGCCACCGGATCGCGCGGATCGCTGGCCAGGTAGCGCACGTTCTTGAAGCGCGCTTCGCCACGGCCGGTGATCAAGCCGAAGCCGCCGCGCAACACATCGATGCTGGGGAACTCGTAGGGCGGCAGCAGCACGCCGTCGTACCAGAAATCGACGAAGCGGCCGGACACGTCGACGCGCAGTTTGTGCCAGCTGCCTGAACTGGTCTCGCCCGGCTTGAGCGAATTATCGACCTGCTCGTGGCGCCATGTCTGGATCACTCCGCTGCCAAAGCTCGACAGCAGGTCGATGTAACCCGGCGCCGCGAGGCCTTCCTTCTGTTCCTTGCCTGGGAAGAAGAAAAGCGCGTGGAAACTCGAAGCATCCTTGCGTCCGAAGACGAAGCCCGCGAACGTGACCTTGCCACGCTCGGCCTGGATGTCGGCTTCCATGGAGAAGTCGCCGCTGGAAGTCCGATCGAGCGTCAGCGCCTGATAATCGAAGACTTCTGGATCGAAGGCCTGGAACTTCGCGTCGAGGTAGGTGCCGTTCGGCGTGAACGGTGAGCCGGCGCCGTTCGCGGACCAGCCGGTCAGATCCTTTTCGTTGTAGGCGAGATCCCAGATGCGCAAGGACTTGCCGCTCGCCCGCGCGGCGCGCTCGTAGTACGCGAACAGGTCGCTGACGCCCAGGTCCGATCCCAGCCGCCAGGAAACATCCATGACCATCAGCGGCCGTTCGGCGGCGAAGTAGCGCTCGACCAGCGCGCGCGCGGCCACGGCCATGTCCTTCTGCAGCGAGTCGACCGAATCGCGTTTGGGGTCGTACTTCTCCAGCGCGCGCTCCGCGGCGGCGATCGCTTTCTTGTCCGGCGTTTTCGCGCTCTCGAGCAGCGCCAGCGCCGCTTCGACCAGATTCGCCGCGCGGTCGGGATTTTTCAGTTTTTCCGCGAGCAGGGCCGCGAACTCGAGCCGGATCTGCGGGTCGGCGGGCGCGGCCACGAGTCCCTTCTCGAAGTGCTCCTGCGCAGCATCGAGATCGGCGGCGAGGATCGCGGCACGCCCCCATTGCAGATAGGGACGCACACGATCGAGTTTGCCCTGCTGCTCGTCGCGCAGATCCAGGGTCCATTTTTTCCACACCACGTCCAGTTCAAGCGCCGTCTTCGGCAGATCGACGTCGAGCGCATCCTTGGGCCGCTCGAAGCCCTTGATCGGCGGCATCGGATTCGCGAGCACGACCTTTTCGAAGTTCTCGACCGCGCCTTCGCCCTCGCGTCCGCCGGAGGCATTGATGAAATCGCCGAAGGACTTGCGGTAGACGAAGCGGCCGTCGACCGGGTCTTGATAGTTGTAGAGAAAATACACCACGCCCCAGGTCGGCGCGTACCACGGCGGCCCCCAGGCGTACTTGTTCTCGAGCACGATCGAAAAAGTCGGCGCCTTGTCGGGCTCGCCCTTGCCGTCGGCAGTGATTCCGTCGCTGGGCCCGCTCATCCAGCCCTTCTCCATGCGCGAAGCTAGCGGGAAAAGCCGATGGTTCGCCGGCAAGTTCATCAAGACCGTGCCGTTGGGCAGCATGCGCGTGCCTTCGAAGAACGACGCGAGGCCCTCGTTCAGCCAGCCCGCCGCGGAAGTGGCCAGCGACACGAACTGGTGCGCTGCTTCGTGGAACAAGGTCCCGGTCATGCCGTCGAAACTGCCGTCGATGTAGGTCTCGACGCTGTCGCCGGTGAAATGTCCGCCCGACCATTCGACCGGCGGCCCCTTGCCGAGTTTCAAGTACTCGTCGCGCGTCTTGAAGATGTGCAGTTCGATGCGCGGCACGCTGCGGCCGTCCTCCTCCGTGCCGTAGCGGAAGAAACGCCGGTAGAAGGCGTTCATCTGCTCCATCGCTTCCGCGGCGCGCACCAGCACTTCGTAGCCCGCGTCGGTGATCGTGACGTAGTTCTCGCGCTCCAGTTTCGCGCGCGTGTCCCAGGTGCCGTGGGCCTTGTCGTGTTCGACAATCCACTCCTTCGAAACGTCGGCGAAGAGATCCTTGGGCTTGGCGTCGGCGGCCAGACTCGGATCAGGCCGCGAAGCGACGCGTTGGATCGAGGCTTGGGCGACTTCGCTGAGCGGGTCGAGAGCCAGCACGGTCTTGAGCACCGTGATCGCCGCGTGCGGCCGGTTCTCCTTTTCGTAACGTACCGCGAGGTCGAGCAACTTCTTCGAGAAGACCACGTCGAGCGAGAGCAGATCCTTGGCAATCGGATCCTCGGCGAACACGCGCTTCTTCAGCGCATCGACGAACGCGGCCGGCCGCTTCTGCGCGCGCGCGTTGCGCAATTCCTGGTGCAGCGAGTAGATGAGTTCGTCGTTGTCCTTGGCGGCGCTGGCCCAACCCGCGCGCAATTCCCAGGCTTCGACCGAACGCGGATCGCGCTCGAGAGCGCGTTCGATCCACTCGCGCGCGCGTGCGAGTTCGCCGGCCTCGAGCGCATGCGTCGCCGAGGTCATGGCCTGCACGAATCCGCTGCTCCCTGGTTCCTGGGCGACCGACGGGCGCATGCAGGCAATCGAAGCGAGGCACAAGCCAACGAATCGCAGC
>JANMRV010000796.1:0-1337 GCA_031388685.1 Planctomycetota bacterium | reverse complement strand
GTCGCGCGACCGCCGTGGGCCGCGACGATCTTCGCCACCAAGGCGAGTCCGAGCCCCGCGCCCGGCCTGTCGCGCGTCAGTTCGCTCCCGACCCGGCGAAAAGCTTCGAAGATTCGTTCGCGTTCCGCCTCGGGCACTCCGCGGCCGCGATCGAGCACCGAGATCGCCACGAACGGATCCGCGCGGCGCGCGACTTCGATCTCGATCTCGTGCGGCCGCTCGCTGTACTTGATCGCATTGTCCAGCAGATTGACCAGCGCGCGCGTCAACGCGTCACTGTCGCCGCGCACACGGATTCCGTCGGCACTCGGCGTGAACTTGATTTCGAATCCGCGCTCGCGCGCGTAGTCCTTCACGATCGCGATCGCCGAAGTGCAGATCGCGTCCACGCCCATCACGGTCGCAGCTGGTCCGCCGTGCTCGATGCGCGCGAGGTCGAGCACCGAATCGACCAGCCTGGCCAGGCGATCGGATTCCAACACCGTGCGCGCGCCGAATTCGCGCACCTTCACGGGTTCGACATCGCCGCGCTCGAGCATCTCGGCGAACAGGCGGATCGCCGCCAGCGGAGTCTTCAATTCATGCGTAACCGCCGCGACAAAGGCCTCGCGGCCGCGCGCGGCTTCGACCTCGCGGGCCACGCCGCGCAAGGTCAGCCAGGCGCCAATGGCAGCGATCACGATCGCCAACGCAACCAGACCAGCCATCAACTGGAAACGCAGGCGTTCGCTCGCGGCAAAAGTCGCCATGTCCCCGCCGCGCACGGCGACGAAGTAACCCTGGAACGGCGCTTTGAGCTCGAGCTGTGCCACGTTTTCCGCGGCGCCATCGTCGCGCCTGCCGATGCTGGTCGCGAAGCCGAGGCTGCGCACGGCCGGATCTTGTTGCGCGACGTTGAGCGCGCGTTCGAAGGCCCCGTCGAGTTCGAGCGCGCCGCCGCCCCACTGCTCGTCGGCCCGCGTCAGGGCCACGAGGAACTGGCCATCGCCGGGACGCTTGGGATCGAGCCGCGCTTCCATCGAACGCGGATTCGCCGCGGGAATTGGCGGCACGATCGCCTGGAAGATCGCGCTTGATCCCGGCGCGCCTTGCGAGATCCAATCCGTCGCGCCGTGACGCGCACTCGACGTCCAGAGGCGCAGACGTGCGCGCGCGGCATCGAAGGCGTCGGCCTGCGCCAGAAGTTGCGAGTGCTCGTCGTCCGAGTCCGGAATCTTCGAGTCGAGGTCCTGGCGCAACTGGCGCAGGAATTCCGCGGTAGCGGTCTCTTCGAGCGCGCAATAGTCGCCCGTGGCATCGCTGTACAGATTGATTCCAGCGGCGAGCGGATCGGGCTC
>JANMRV010000701.1:0-3168 GCA_031388685.1 Planctomycetota bacterium | reverse complement strand
CAAAGTCGTCACCCTCGGCGTGCTCGCGCGAGAGGTGGCTCGCGTGGAGCTACGACAACCACACCACGGGTATCCGCGTCTTCAGGCGGAATGCAAGCCCTCGAAGTGCCGCGGGAGAAGTGAGCTGGACGCGCAAGCTCGAAAGTCGTCGCGCAGCCCGCGCTCCGGAGGCCTCGATAGTCAGGATCCGCCGCGGGTGGTAGCTTCGCAATCAAGGCGCGGCGGCCTCTCTGGCTTCCCCAGGTGACTCGCGCAGTGCGCGGACTGCAGGACCGGCCACGATGGCGCTTCGCATCCACGGACATCCACGGCCATGACGAGGACGGATGCCAGCGATCTCGCACATTGAATCGGAGGGCCCATGAAACTCGGCAGATGGCTCGCACTGTCACTCTTGCTCCCGGCGGGCAACCTATGGGTCGTGCTCCGCGGTCCCGACCTCGCTGCGGCGAGGTTCGAAACTCCGGTGAAGGAAGCGCAGACCGCGGCGCCCGAAGAGGAACCGACGGCGGCGATGCGCCTTCCGATCGAAAGCTCGGGCGAACCGGCTCTCCCCGCCGCCCCTGTGCCATCCAGCTCGATCGCGGCAAAGGTGGTCGACACGTCGGGCTCAGTAGTCTCGGGGGCCGAAGTGTGGTTCAGCAATGGCTCGATCGAAGAGGTGCAGGGAAAAAGCGACTCCGAGGGCTTGATCCAGTGCGCCAGCGCTCACTGGAGAAGGACCGTCACCGAGCGCGCATTCCTGACGGCCTACCGCGAAGGCTTTGCGCCGGGGAACGCGGCGTTGCCGACGGAGCCCGCGCGCCAACCGATCGAGATCGTCCTGCAGCCCGCGTGGACCGTGCACGGTCGCGTCCTCGGTCCGCTCGACTCTGAGGTTGGAGCGGGGTTCTCGGTCGCGGTCATCCGAAGCGACTCTTCGCCGAACGTCCAGTCCTTCCGCGTCGGCAAGCGCGGTGCTTCCTGGATCTGCGAGGAAGCGGATCCCGAGGGTTACTTCGTTCTCGAAGGACTGGATCGCAGCATGTCGTATCAGCTCGTCGCTTGGGGCCCTGGATTCATTCCCGACGCACGGAGTGGGCTCGTGAGTTTCTCATCTGCGGCCGACGAGCAAGTCGCCAAGGTGACGCCTGTCTACGGCTGCCGCTTCAAGTTCTCCGACGCGACGAACGGCAAGGTGCGCACTTCTCCCTTGCTGACCGTCGAAGGAGGACTGAGGTTCAAGAGGCCGCGAGGATTCACGTCCATGGCTCCGAGCTACCCCTATCTTCGGTTGGCGCAGGTCCCCGAGCGCCTGCTCGTCCAAAGAGGCCCCGATTCAATTCCTGTCCTATCGATGCAGGATGTGGAGAGCGAGCTCGTCGACTCGATCAGGGGCGTCGGTGCGAGCCTCAAGTTGCCCGGATACGAGCCTTGCGAGTTCGAAGGGGAGGCGCCACTCGCGCGCGGGACTTGCGTGGAGCACGAGGTCGCCCTGATTCCGTCGGCCTCGGGGTTCGGATCGATCAAGATCCGTTTCAACAACTTCCCGACCATCACCGAGACCGACCTGCGAACATTCGCCACCACTCCCCTGCTCGGCGTGGTGGTGCTCGGAACACCGGCTGGCGCGTCCTACGCGATCGAGGTCAAGCACGACTGCGCGGGAGTCGTGGCTGTCGACGGAGTCCCGGCTGGCACCTACCGGGTCTGGTTCCGCGACACGTTCGAGTTCTTCCGCTCAGCGGAGCTCGGCCGGGAGTCGACGCACGAGGTCACCGCAGGCCGCGCGACCGAGCTCTTTTTCGATCTGCCGCCTCACGGACAGATCGTCCTCTTCACCGACGACGGCGTCGGGCCGCGCGGACGTTCGCCGAGCATCGAGCTCGCTCGCACGAGCGAGGGAAGTGTCGTCAAGGCGAAGTACACGCCCTACTTCGCGCATCTGCCGGGCGCGCTCTTCTTCGTTCCGACAGGGGAGTATCGGATCAAGTCGAGCTCAGGCCTCCTCGGCCCCGAGCGCCTGGGCGAGCTTCGAGTCGACGTCGCAAGCGGAAAGCGGACCCTTGTGTCCGCGTCTCGAAGCGGGCCGTGAGCACCAGCGCTTCAACCGCTCGCGCAGCGCGTTCACCTGAAGGGTCAATGCTGGGTCGGGACCGTGAGTCGTTGCAAGCAGCCGCGCGCGTGGATGGACGAGCTTGCATTTTACTCACCATGCTGAGTAAAATTACTCAACGCAATGAGCAACTCCAGATCCCCTGGATTCGAGCGCGTCCAAGCCGCTGAGCTCGGGGCCCGTTTGCGCGAACAGCGGCGCTTTTTGCAGGTGGTGGCTGGCCCGCGCCAGGTCGGCAAGACCACACTGGTGCATCAGGTACTGGCAAGACTGGACCGTTCAAGTGTCTTCGTCTCCGCTGACGAGCCGGCGTTGCGCGATGCGGCTTGGTTGGCTGCACAGTGGGAGCGGGCCCGCCTTGCGGCGAAGGATTCCGGCAAGCGCGGTGCAGTGCTCGCCTTGGACGAAGTGCAGAAGATCAGCGGCTGGTCGGAGGCGGTGAAGCGCCTCTGGGACGAAGACACCCACGCCCGCGTGCCGCTGCGGGTAGTGCTGCTGGGTTCAGCGCCATTGCTGATGCAGCGCGGGCTGGCGGACAGCCTTGCTGGTCGCTTCGAGATCCTGCACCTGCCGCACTGGTCCTTCGCCGAGATGAAGGGCGCCTTCGACTATTCGCTGGAACAATACCTCTACTTCGGCGGCTATCCGGGCGCAGCGCCGCTCTTGAAGGATCCGCAGCGCTGGCGACGCTACCTGCTCGATTCGCTGGTCGAGACGACGATCGCGCGCGATGTGCTGCTGCTCACCCGCGTGGACAAGCCTGCACTGCTGCGGCGGCTGTTCGAACTGGGCTGCCGCTATTCGGGTCAGGTGCTCTCCTACACCAAGATGCTCGGCCAGCTCCACGACGCCGGGAACACCACGACGCTGGCGCACTATCTCGAGCTCCTGAGGGGAGCGGGGCTGCTCGTCGGTCTCTCGAAGTTCTCCGGTCGAGCCGTCCGCCAGCGCGGCTCGAGCCCGAAGCTCCAGGTGCTGAACACGGCGCTGATGAGCGCGCAGTCCGGACTCACGTTCGACGAAGCCCGCGCCGACCGCGAGTTCTGGGGACACCTGGTGGAGTCCGCGGTGGG
>JANMRV010000690.1:0-2405 GCA_031388685.1 Planctomycetota bacterium | reverse complement strand
CCGATGCGGCGGCGATCTGGCTCCGCCAAGAAATCAGTTCGAGCGAGAGTGCCGAAATCGTCCGGTGCCGTTGACGCCATGCAACGCCAACGGCAGTGGGACGCGACGAAATCAGTTCAGCGGGATCGTCAACGGGGAGTGAGCAATTGCGCCCAAATTACGGGCAAACCGTGTACTCCAAGCCGTTCGACAAGGTCGTATTGTTCGGCGCGGCGAAGCCGCTGTCGCGGCCCCAGACCTGCGCGTCGACGACCGTGGCGGGAACGAGCAAATAGGGCGCCGGCGTGCCGCCGAGCGCGCCGACCGCGAATGCGTTCATGTCGATCGAGTACACACCAGAGCAATTGTTCGGCGGAGCAGTTCCGCCTGAGTTGATCCCTGCCGAACGCTTGAGCGGCGAATTGACGCAGCGCAGTCCGCCTTGGAACGGAACCGCGACACGACCGGCGTTCGTGTACAGCACCAGTCCGGGCTTGTTGTTGATCACGTTGCTCGCCGTAATCGTGAAACCAGAACCGGCCGTCGCGCTTGGAATTCCTGTGAACCCGATCGCAGGGATGCAGCCCAACGAGTTGACCTTGGCCGTGCAATAGGCGACCGGAGGTGTGCAACTCGGAGCGGTCTGCAGACGGATGTACGGCATGACCGTGTTGCTGGTGTCGCCGCCCAAAGTGCCGTCCTCGACGGTGACGAGTCCCACGTTGTTGGTGCCGATGTTGTAGTTGTAGAACCAGTTCTCTTCCGCCGGCTCGTTGAATCGAACCTCGATGTGGTAGCGCGCTCCTGCAACGAGGTTCACAGCCGAGGGCAAGGTCACATCGTAGAAGGTCGTGCCCAGATCGACGTTCCAAGTGACGTTCGCGGTCGCGAGCAGGACGCCGTTCACATTTCCAGGATAGCTGGTGGTCTGCCACAGGTTCCATGTGGCGACGATGGGCGTGCCGTTGATTTCATTGGTCCAGAGGCTGGCGCCAGACACGCTGAAGTTTGCGTTGGCGGTGAACACCGTGCCGCGGGCAGCGCTGTAGCCATCGTTGCTATTGCTCGTGAACAAAATGTTCGCGCCAGGGCCGGGCAGGTTCTGGAACTGAGCCTGAGCCGGGACGGCAGCGAGGCAGAACAGGACGCAGGTCGCAATAGACGTAGGCAACAGGGTGCGCATGGCGAGTTCTCGGGGGCTAGGTGATTTCCTGGGGGCTTCGAAAGGGAACGCGGCGGCGGAGGCGAAAGCGCACCGGCGCAAATTCCGATCAGGAGATCCTAACGCCGGGGCGCGACCTGCGCTGATTCGTCTCGCGAGCCTTGGTCCGCCAGGCAGCCCGCGTTCAGTCGCTCGCCGGCGCAGGCGCCAGGAGATGACCTGACCCGCACCGACGGATGGGCAGTGCAGCCGCCTTGAGCCTCCGAAGTCGAAGATTCATGGCAGCGGCGTCAGCAGCACGTTCTTGAAGTGAATCTCGGCGCCCTCGGACTGCAGGCAGATCTTGCCGGCCGTCTCGAGCACTTCGGTCGCGCGATTCTGTTCCTGGCCGTTGACCTCCAACGTTACCGTGCCGTGGGAAACCGTGATGCGATAGTGGTTCCACTCGCCCAGCGGCTTTTCGCCGCCGTCGCGCAATTTCTTGGTATTGCGCCCTTTCGTGCGCGCGGGGTCGGTCTTGCACGGCAGGCCGTCGATGACCCAGAAGTCGCCGGCGCTGCCGTCCTGCAGTTGAGCCTCGAGCGACTTCGGCCAGACTTTGTCCTCCCCTTGCATGCGAAGCAGCACGCCACTGTTGCGGTTGCCGGCAGACGTCGGATTCCAGCGCCAGTCGAGCTCGAGTGTGTAGTTGGTGAAGTCAGCCGTCGTTCGCAGGTAGCCGGCGGGCGAGCCGGAGCAAACGAGTTCTCCGCCTTGCGCGACGCTCCAGACCTTGTCGCCCGCAGTACCCTCGGGCGTGAACCTGGTCCAGCCGCTCAGGTCCACGCCGTTGAACAGCGCGAGCGTTGCCGAGTCCGTCGGACGGACTCGGATCGAACGGTAGGCAACCTCGTCGCCATGATCTTGAATCGCAATGTGGCCGCGCGCGTTGGTCATGAACTGCATCGGTAGGGTCCGCGGCGCGAACTTGCTCTTCTGAACGCGCGCCTTGCCGTCCTCGCTCGCGAAGTCGCACTCGGCGACGAGCGCACCGTTCAAGTAGTGCGCGACCTTCCAGCCGTCGATGACGATGCGCGCCTTGTTCCACTGGCCGGTCGGCAGCGGATGCACATCCTTGGCGGCCGCGCAGATGTCGTACAGGGCGCCGGCCGCATGCAGCATGTCGGGCGCTGCGTCGAAGTAGCTGTCGTCGAGCACCTGGTATTCAGGACCCGAGTACCACGTCGGCGCGCCATCGAGCTCGACCACGCGGTACAGCACGCCG
>JANMRV010000687.1:0-3738 GCA_031388685.1 Planctomycetota bacterium | reverse complement strand
GGTTCGATCGGCCGCCTGTTCGTCGGTCAGCGCGACGACCCCTTCGTCGTGAACCTGGGCGAAGCGTTCGACCTGGTGCATTTGAATCCGCTCGGACCGGTCAACGGCAAGGCCGACATCATCGCCGACGCGAACGTCACTTCCTTGATCCTCGAATTGCCGAAGAGTTTCCTGACCCTGCCCAATCAACCAATCGTCGGCGGCTGGACTGCGGCGAGTCTCAAGCAGATCGAACGAATCGTGACGCCCGCGAGCTATGCGCGGCCGACGGTCAGCGCCGGCCCGTGGCGTCAGGTTTCGCGTCTGGGCAGCCCGCTGGTCAACGAACTCGTGATCGGCCTCAAGGACAAGGACAAGTTCAACGGCTCCAAGCCCGCGGACGATGGCCAGTTCGCGGACTACATCACGAATCCGACACTGCCGGAGTTGCTCGAAGTCCTGTTCGGTGTCACAGCGCCGAATCAGTTCCCGCGCGCCGATCTCGTGCAGGTTTTCGCGACCGGCGTGCCAGGCGTCAACATGAACGGTTCCTTCGGCGAGATGCTGCGGCTCAACACTTCGTTCGCGGCCGTGCCCGCGGCGCAGCAGTCGAACCTCGGTGTGCTCGGCGGAGATCTGGCCGGCTTCCCCAACGGTCGTCGTCTCGGTGACGACGTCGTCGATATGGCCCTGCGCGTGGTCATGGGCGTGCTGCTCGATCAGGTCGTGGCGCCTTCCGGCCAACTGCCTTACACCGACGGCGCCTATGTCGACGCCACGATGTTCGACAGCGTGTTCCCGTACGTCCAGGACCCGCGCCCGGGCGCACAGTAACGAGCAACCAGGATGGTCCGGGCTCGCGCGGCCGGTTGGCTGCGCGGGTCCGGACCCGTTCGCCGCACAGAAATCAGGATCCCATGAAACAGTTCGCCCGCGTTGTCGCCCTCACCCTGCTCGCCATCCCCGTGGCGGCCCACGATTTCTGGATGCTGCCGACTTCGTTCCGACCGGCGAAGGATCAGTTGCTCAACGTCGGGCTGTATGTCGGCGACTTCGGCAAGGGCGACGAGGTCGAACGCAAGGAAGAGCGCACGCTCAAGTTCCTGGCCTCGACGCCGGACGGCGAGAAGCAGATCGTCGGCCGCGACGGTGCGACGCCCGCGGGATACCTGCGCACGAAATCGGATGGCATTTATGTGCTCGGTTTTCAATCGAACCATGCCTCGGTGACTCTCGCTCCCGAAAAATTCATCTCCTACTTGGAAGAGCGTGGCTTGGATCAGATCAAACGACTGCGTGAAACACGCGGCGAAACGGGCAAGGAAGTGCGCGAGATTTATTCGCGTTCGCCCAAAAGCATTCTGCAGGTCGGCGACTCGGCTTCGAGCGGCTGGGCCGCGGCGCTGGGCCTCGATCTTGAGCTCACTCCAGGTGAGAATCCTTATGCGCTTACTTGGAGCGAAGCGGACAAGTCGTTCTCGCCCCTGTCCATCGTGCTCTCCTTCCACGACAAGCCGCTGGTGAATGCGCTGGTCAGCGCGATCAACCTCGATGCTCCACCGCGTGATGAATCCGATGTGAGCAACAGCCTACGCGGCCGAACGGATGAAAACGGCCGCGTGCAGTTGCGGTTACCGCGCGCCGGACGCTGGCTCGTCGCCTCGGTTCACATGCGGGCGCTCGAAGTCCGGGACCAGGCCGATTTCGAGAGTTTCTGGGCCTCGCTGAGCTTCGAGGTGCCGCCGGCCAGCCGCTGAGTCCTGGTCCCGGGGCCACGGCAACGGGCTAGACTGTGGTGCTGTGAAGAAGCGCACCTGGGTCCTGGGCAGTCTCGCCGTGCTCCTCGTTGGGGGCGCGATTTTCGTCCAAGCCACGATCGGCTGGAGCATGATCGTCGGCATGCTGCGCTACGACACGCGCCGCGAGGGTGATCTGAAGGTCGGCGACAAGGCACCGTGCGTCGTGCTGCACGAAATCGAGACGGGCGCCGCCACGCAGCTTTTCGATCAGCCGCCTTTGCGACCGGTGATCCTGGTCTTCGGCAGTTTCACCTGACCGCCTTTCCGGCGCTCGGTCGAGCGCCTGCATCAGTTGCGCGAGCGCTTCGCGAAGAACGCTGACTTCATCAGCATCTACATCCGCGAAGCGCACCCGACGGACGAATGGCAGATGGACGTCAACGAGGAGCAAGGCGTCTGCTACAAGCAGCCGACGACCCTCGAGGAGCGACTCGCGATTGCGCGCGATTTTGTCAGCCGCGAGAAGTGGCAATTGCCGTTGCTCGTCGACGACATGGACAACAAGGTCGACTTCGTTTTCGGCGGCTGGCCCGAGCGCCTTTACGTGATCGAGACCGACGGAAAGATCGCGTACAAGGGCGAGACCGGGCCGTTTGGGTTCCACCCGGAAGAGGTCGAAGCCTGGTTGGAGAAGAAATTCCCGGACGTGCCGGCGGCAAGTCCTGCGCCCGCGCCGCAGCGCTAAATCCGCGGCGGATTCCCGAAACCTTGGCCGAGCGCCCGTCGTCCCCGCTTCGGCGGGAATCGAGGATCGTCAGTCAAGATGACTCCTGCGATCCAGTCCTGACGGGGCCGCAATCGGGGTGACGGACGCACGCTATTTGCCGTCGTTCACCGATGGAGTCAGCTGAGTCGGCGGCTGCGGCAGAGGGTTGACCACGTTCGCTTCGCCCAGTCGCTCCAGGCGAGCAGGTTCGGGCACGGCGACATCTCCCATCACGGTCGAAACCACCTTGCCCATCTTGGAGGGCGTCTCGCCTCCATTCGTGCCCGTCGATGGATCGGTTGCGGCCGGGGGCGCGATGCTGCCATTGCAAGCCGCGAGCAGGCCCGCGGCCGCGGACAAGGCCCAGCGTGCGATGCGCGACACGCGGCGCGACTTGACATCAACCGCGGGCAGCGAGTCACGGAACAGCGGCGCACCGCTCGCGTCGTACTCGATGCGCATGCAGACGCGCGAGCTCGACTTGGCGACGAGCGTACTCGCCTCCACTTGCGTGAGCCGCGCGGCGTTGTGCACGTGCAGATTGCAATCGGAGCAGAAGCGCTTTTTCTCGTCTCCGACCAGTTCAGCCCAGTTCTTCGGGCAAGCGGTCTTGATCTGTAACGGCGTCGGTGCGGGCGGCTGCTGGCTGGTCATGGTGTGGCTCCCTGGATTGCGTATGTCGAATTCGACACTGCAACGGCCAGGGCCACACGCTTCTTGGCTTCAGTCAGGATTTTAGTCGCGAAGAATTTTCCTGGAGCATCGGCTGGCGAGCCTCAGGCCACAACGCGCTCGCCTTCCGAGGCGGTCAATTGGCGATACAACTCGCTCAGTCGGCGCGTCATCGGCCCGACTTCTCCTGATCCAATCGTACGGCCGTCGATTTTCGTGACGGCGGCGAGCTCCCCCATCGTGCCGCTGCAGAAGACCTCTTCGGCGCGATAAAATTCGGCCAGCGAAAGATCGCGCACGTCGCAGACGATCGTTTGTTTCGCGCACAAGGCCAGCACCGTCGCGCGCGTGATGCCTTCTGGACAGGCGACCGTGCGCGGCGTGGCCAGGCGACCGCGCTCGACCAGGAACAAGTGCGTCGCATTGGTTTCGGCCACGAATCCGCGGCCGTCGAGCATCAGAGCATCGTCAGCACCCGCGACATTGGCTTCGATCTTGGCCAGGATCGAGTTGAGCAAATTGTTGTGATGGATTTTGGGGTCGAGCACGTCGGGGGTTGGACGGCGGATCGACGACGTGACC
>JANMRV010000677.1:0-6675 GCA_031388685.1 Planctomycetota bacterium | reverse complement strand
CGTTCTGACGGTTGAGCTCCTGCTTGTCGGTTTCGATGTGCTCGCGCAGCTCGATCAGGCGCTGTCCCGCGCGCACTCTGGCAAGCAGGATGTTGAGATTGAACGGCTTGGTGACGAATTCGTCGGCGCCCGCTTCGAAGGCTTCCACCACGCGCGCTTCTTCGTCGTGGCCGGTGACAACGAGTACGTAGGCTTCCTTGCAGACACTGGAGCTGCGCAGTGCGCGGCACAATTCCAGGCCGTCCATTTCGGGCATCGTCAGATCCGTGACGATCATCTGCGGCCTGGTTTTCAGGGCGATGGCCAGGGCCTGAGCACCGTCGCAGGCCTCGCTGACCGTGTGACCGTCGAGCGCGAGATGGTGGCGCAACAGGCGCATGGTCACCGCATCGTCGTCGACGGCGAGGATCCGCAGACCACGGCGCAACCCGGCCTGGGCCAGCCGCTCAACCGCCGTATCCGCCAACGTTTCCTGCGCCGGAGTCGCGGTCGGGACCTCGAGCACGCGCGAGCAGTCTTGCCACTGCGCAGCGATGCGATTGCGCAGACGCACGGTTGCCGACGGCGATACGGCCAGTGCACGCGACATGAAGCCCGTTCCGGCGGGGTCCTGGCCCCAGTGCGGCGAACGGAAACCGTCGCTCGACTGGAAGGCTTCGCCCAGCAGGCAGGCCCCACGCAACACCTGCTCGAACGCGGCGGCGGCTTCGCTCGGCGGCACAATCGTTCCAGGGGCGGACTCGAACGCAAGCACGGCGTGGATCATCGCATCCGGCAGTTTCCAGTCCCTGAGGAAAGCCGCTGCCATACCGGCGTGGTCGAGCCCCAACTCGCTGCGCTCGAGCAGCAGCAGTTCTTCCCCAGAGAGTCCGCGCCCGGCTTCGACGACTTCGTCATATTCCTCCGGATGCGTCGAGGCGAGGGCGAGACGCCCGATGCCTGAGAGCAACGCGCCCGTGAAAGCCGTGGCCGGCTCGAGATCTCCGCGCTCGGCGGCGAGGTGGCGCGCGCAGACCGCCATGATCAGCGAGCGCGACCAGTGCCCTGCGTAGTCGAAGCCGCGGCCTTCGCCCAGCCGATTCGCGCTGACCAGCGTGAATCCCAAGGCCAGGGAGCGCACCGTGCCGACCGACAGTTGCAGCACGGCATCTTCCACGCTGCTGAGCGGCGATTCGCCGATCGAGAGGTTGGCGTTCGCGAGCTGGAGCAGGCGGCCGGTCAATGCCGGATCCGATTGAATCGTCCTCGCGAGGTGACCGAGGACGAAATCGTCGCGCTGCGTCAGGCGCAGGATGGCCAAGCCGATGCCCGTGGGCGACGGCAAGTTGCCGACGTGCTTGAGTGCCTCGGAACTCCTGCGTTGCATGCGCTGGTGGTGGATCTGCTGCTGCCTAGGAAACTTGAAACTCGTGTCCTAGCCGCGCAAGGCATTGAGCGCAGTGATGGCGCGCCGGTGCGCTTCGCGCGTCGAGCCGAGCAACGCGTTCATCTGCTCCACGGCCTGTCTGCGTCCGCACAATTCCATTTCCAGGCAGATCTTCGACATCGCCGTCGCGCCAAGGTTCGCGGAGCTCGATTTCAAAGTGTGCGCGATGCGTTCCGCGACCTTGAGGTCGCCACTCGCCAGCGACTGTTCGAGTCGCTCCATCTGCTTGGTCGAGTCGTCCACGTAGAGGTCGAGCAGTTCCAGGAACAGACCGCTGTCCGTATCTCCACCGAGTTCGCGGAGCGAGGCAATCACGCTCATGTCGAGCACGTCTTCTTCGGATTGATTCATGGAGATTTCGCCCCGGCCGGCAGCGTCCCCGCGCGTGTACCCGCGGAGATTGAGTGGCGCTGCGCCGATTCAGGAGGGGCGTCCTTCATCGGAACGAGCGCCACGCCGACTCCAACAAACGGCTCGAAATCCTGCTGAACCGGAAGTTCTTTCCGGGCTATCGCCCACAGCCCGGCGCAGCCGTCGATTCATGGCCAAACACGTGACAGAAGTGTTTTACGGCCAGGGCCTCGAACTGCAGATTGCCCGGCTCGAGCGCGACGTGGTCCGCCAGGCGGGTCATCACGTCCGGATCCAGGCCGCAGGGCCGAAAAGTCCTGAAAACGTCAAGTTCCGTGCGCAAATTGAGCGCGAATCCATGCCAGGTGACCCAGCGGCGCACGGCCACGCCGAGCGAACAGATCTTCTTCTCGCCGACCCAGACTCCGGTCAGGCCGGACTTGCGCGCGCCGACCACACCGACTTCAGCGAGCATGCGTATCACGACCTCTTCGAGATCGCGCAAATAGCGATGCAGATCGCGGCGCTTCGGATCGAGCAGCACGATCGGGTAGACGACGAGCTGGCCTGGGCCGTGGTAAGTCGCGTCGCCGCCACGCTCGACGGTGAGGATCGGCACGCCGCCCTGCATCGACGGCATGGGCTCGCCACCGCGGCCCACGGTGATCACCGGGTCGTGCTCGGTCAGCAGCAGTTGGTCGCCGATCAGGCCCGCGACGCGTTGTTCGACGAGCGCCTGCTGCAGATCGTGCGCGACCAGGTAGGGCGTGCGCGAAAGCCTCTGGACTTCGAGCAGCGGCTTGCCCGAAGCGGAGCGAAACTCTTCCCGGCTCTTGTCCTCTTCGGACACGTGTGGCTAGTGCGCGACAGGCTTCTGGAAAATGTGCACGGCCATTCCATGCACCGCCTCCGCGGCCTCCATCATGGCTTCGGGCAGCGTCGGGTGCGCGTGGATCGTGCGCGCCAGATCCTCGGAAGTTGCGCCCATCTCGATCGCCAGCGCGGCTTCGGCGATCAATTCGGTGACTTCCGGCCCGACCATGTGCACGCCGAGGATTTCGTCGGTCTTGGCGTCGGCGACGATCTTCACGAAGCCCTCGGTCTCCATCAGACTCATCGCGCGGCCGCTGGCGGCGAACGGGAACGAGCCCGTCTTGTAGGCGCGCTGCTCCGCGTCGAGCTGAGATTCGAGCAGTCCGACCGAAGCCATTTCCGGCGCGGTGAAGATCACGGCGGGAACGCAGCGCACGTCGTAGGACTCCTTCAAGCCGGAGATCACCGCAGCCGCCACCAGGCCTTCCTTCGAGCCCTTGTGCGCGAGCATCGGCTGTCCGGCGAGGTCGCCGATCGCGTAGATGTTCGCGACGCGCGTGCGCATCTGCTTGTCCGTGTTCAGGAAGCCCTTGGTGTCGACCGCCAGGCCGGCCTTCTCGAGCCCCAGCCCGGCGCTGAACGGCCGGCGGCCGACGGTCGAGACGATCTGGTCGCAGGGAATCGTCTGTTCCCCGGTCTTGGTCTTGATGCGCACGTGACTTTGGTCGCCCTTGCGCTCGAAGCCCTGGGCGAACACTTCGGTGAGCAACTTGATGCCGTGTTTTTTCAGCGAGCGCTCGATCACCTTGACGCAATCGCGGTCCTGGCCGGGCAAGGCTCCGGCGGTCGCTTCGAGCACCGTGACCTGCGAGCCGAGCTTGCGGTACATCATGCCGAGTTCAAGACCGATGTAGCCGCCGCCGATCACGACCAGGTGCGCGGGCAATCGCTTGGGCGCCAGCGCGCCGGTCGACGACCAGACCAAGTCCTCGTCGAACTTGAAGCCAGGAATCTCGATCGGGACCGAGCCCGTGGCGATCACGATGTCATCGCCGCGCAGGGTCTTCTGGCCCTCCTGGGTGGCGACGCTGACCGTGTCCTTGTCGACGAGAGTCGCGGCACCCATGACCACTTCGACTTTGTGGTTCTTGAGCAGACCGCCGACACCGCCGGTCAGCTTGCCGACGATTCCGGCCTTCCACGCCACCAGTTTCTCGATCTCGAGTCTCACGCCGCTGACCTCGATGCCCATCGCGCTCGCATGCGAGATGCGATCGAGCAGCGTGCCCGCGGCGATCATCGCCTTCGAGGGGATACAGCCGACGTTCAAGCACGTGCCGCCGAGGAATTCCTTCTCGACGACCGTGACCTGTTGGCCGAGTTGGGCCAGGCGGATAGCGCAGACATAGCCGGCAGGACCGGCGCCGATCACGATGACTTTTCGAGGTTGGCTCATGGTTGGGGCGACGGTTGTAACCGATACCCCGCTCAGGCTCCACGGCGGCACGGCCGCGCGCGCGTGAAGCCTAGAACAGGCCTTCGATGCGGCCCTGCGCGTCTACGTCGATCGATTCCGCGGCCGGCACTTTCGGCAGGCCGGGCATGGTCATGATCTCGCCGGTCAGTACAAGGACGAAACCGGCGCCGACGCGCAGGTCGACATCGCGCACGGGGATCGTGAAGCCGCGCGGCACGCCGCGCTGGGTCGGATCGGTGGTGAACGAGTACTGCGTCTTGGCCATGCAGACCGGCAGCGCGCCGAAGCCCTCTTGCTCGAACCTGCGCAGTTTCTCGCGCACTTTCAGGTCGGCGTCCACGCCATCCGCGCCATAGATGTCGCGCGCGATCTTCTCGATCTTCTCGAAAAGGCCCAGCGCGTCGTCGTAGAGCGGCTTGAAATTGGCGCTCCCAGCTTCGACTTCGATGACCACCGCGCGGGCGAGCGATTCCGCGCCGGCTCCGCCGCGGGCCCAGTGATCGCAGCGCACGACGCGCACGCCGAGCTTGCCCTGGGCGCTCTCCAAGGCAGCGATTTCTTCCTGCGTGTCGCTGGTGAAGGAATTGATCGCGACCACGCAGGGCACGCCGAAACGCTGCAGATTCTTGACGTGCTTCTCGAGGTGCGCGATGCCGCGGCCCACCGCGGCGACGTCGGGCTTGGTCAGATTCTTCTGCTCGATCCCGGCCTGGTACTTGAGCGCGCGAATCGTGGCGACGAGCACCACGGCGTCCGGACGCAGGCCCGCGGCTCGACACTTGATATCGAAGAACTTCTCCGCGCCGAGGTCGGCGCCGAAACCGGCTTCGGTGACCGTGTATTCGCCAAGGCGCAGCGCAAGGGTCGTGGCCACCACGCTGTTGCAGCCGTGCGCGATATTCGCGAACGGCCCACAGTGCACGAAGGCCGGATTGTTCTCCAGAGTCTGCACCAGGTTCGGGTTGAGCGCATCGCGCAAGAGCGCAAGCAACGCGCCCTCCGCGTGCAGGTCCGAGGCGCTGACGCGCTTCTTCGCGTAGGTCTCTCCGACGACGATGCGCCCCAAGCGCAGGCGCAGGTCGGCCAGCGACGACGAGAGCGTCACCACGGCCATGATTTCGCTGGCGGCTGTGATGTCGAAGCCCGTTTCGCGCACGACACCGTTGCCGGTTCCGCCCAGACCGATGACGATCTCGCGCAGCGCGCGATCGTTGACGTCGAGCACACGCCGCCAGGTGATGCGCCGCGGATCGAGGCCGAGCTGGTTGCCTTGCTGAAGATGATTGTCGATCAACGCAGCGAGCAGATTGTGCGCCGCCGTGATCGCGTGGAAATCCCCGGTGAAGTGCAGGTTGATGTCCTCCATCGGAATCACCTGCGCATAGCCGCCGCCCGCCGCGCCGCCCTTCATGCCGAAACACGGCCCGAGCGAGGGCTCGCGCAGGCAGATCACGGCGCGCTTGCCGATGCGATTGAGCGCGTCGCCAAGGCCCACGGTGGTCGTGGTCTTGCCCTCACCCGCCGGCGTCGGCGAGATCGCCGTGACCAGCACGAGCTTGCCCGCCGGTCTTTTCAGCGCCCGCTCGCGGAATCCGAGCGTGATCTTGGCCTTGTCGTGACCGTAGGGAATCACGTCGGCCTCGGGAATGCCGAGGCCGCGCGCGATCTCCATGATCGGCTTGGCCCTCGCGGCGCGGGCAATTTCGATGTCGGAGAGCGCCTTGCGCGGGGTCGAGGGTGCTTCGAGAGTCATTGGGTTCCTTGTCCGTGGTTCGGGTTGAATGTTTTACCCGATGACAGACCGCCTGTTGCGCGCAGCACACGAGGCGGCCGTCGTGTACGCTCTAGGGCTAACGATCCACCATGGCGACACAGACAGCCCCCCTCACCCACTGCCCCACCTGCGGGGTCAAACTCGAACGGCCGGAGCTCTCGCTGTGCGCCTATTGCGCGAGCCCGCTGCGCGTCGGGCCCGTCGAGGTGCCCAACGACGAGACCCAAAAGCGCCTGGCCAAGGTCAAGGCCCACGCGGATTTCGCGGCGGCGCAGAGTTGGCTGCCGATCGATCCGCTGCTCGAGGCGCTGGCGCGCAGGCGCGGCAAGTGGGGCTGGACCTGGATTGCGCTCGGCGCCGTCACGCTTGCGGTCTGGCTTTTCGCTTTCAAGAGTGAAGGGCCGGCGTGGCTTGGACAGGCCGGTCTGGTCTTCATGCTGATGGGCTTCGCCATGTTCATCCAGGCGATGAGAACGCGCAGCCTTCACCGCAAAACCGCGATGCTCAAGCGCGCCGCCTACGTGCTCGACCGACGCAGTCAGACCAACGACAGGGGCGGAATCGGTTCGACGACCTACATCTTCAAGATCCGCTTCGAGGACGGCAGCGAGGGCGACTTCAGTCACGTCGGCCGCGGCTCGATGTACGAACCGCCCGCGAACGGCGCCGCCGGAGTCGCCTACACGCGCGGCGCGCGCATGATCGAGTTCCGCCGCATCTAGCGAATCGAACAGTACGGTACAATGCACTCGGTTCGCCTGAATACGGTACCAGGTTCGACTTCACGGTCTTCATCCGCGCCCTTAGGGCGCGGATGAAGACCGTGAAGTCGAA
>JANMRV010000652.1:0-6663 GCA_031388685.1 Planctomycetota bacterium | reverse complement strand
CGCGAAGGTCAACTCGCTCGGCTGCACCCCGACGATCGGCTCGCAGGGACTGCCCAGCGCGAATGCGACGAACGGATTCCTGGTCAGCTGCGCGCAGGTCCGCAACAACAAGCCCGGGCTGCTGCTCTACGGAATGCAGGGACGCTCGACGACACCGTTCCAGGGCGGAACACTCTGCGTGCTGCCCCCGATTCGGCGCACGATCGGACTCGGTTCCGGCGGAAATCCGGGACCGGCGAACGACTGCTCGGGATTCTTCGCGATCGACATGAACAGCTTCGCGGCCGGCCTGCTCGGCGGCTCGCCCGCACCGGAACTTCGGCAGACCGGGCGAACGGTCGATTGCCAATGGTGGTCGCGTGATCCGCAGGCGCAGTTTGGTTCGTCGCTCAGCGATGCGCTCGAGTACGTGATCGGGTGAGCGCGACCCTTGACGCGCTTTCCTTGTCATCGACTCGAAGCGCGGTCTGCCCGAGGATTCGACCAGCATGAGCCGCGAGCCGCGCTCGGACGAGTCGAGAGCGTCGCCAGACCGCCGAGGTCCCTTATTCCGTGGATCTCGCGCGCCCGACTGTCCGACGCCCGGCCGGCCGTATTCGCCCCGGCCTCACTCCAATGCAGCGGGGCGAGCGGGGATCTCCCGCTCGCCCCGCTGAAAATGGACCAGCCGGCCCAGAAGCCGAGTTCAGGGCCCGGCCGCGGCTACTTGCGGCGCATGAGCAAGAGCTGGCCGTCCTCGACGGTGTTCGGCGCCGGCGCGGCGGTCGGGCCGTGGGCCTGGACGTCGAACAGCCACGAGTCGTAGCCGAACAACGTCGTGGCGTCGATGATGCCGCTCGTCTCCCACACTCCGGCACCGACGGCGACACCGTCGCGACCGGGGGGATTGAGTTCGACGACGCGCGTGGCGGAGTTGGCTTGGATCCCCGAGAAGCCGGACAGTTTGAAGCGCCAGATGGAACCGTCGCGGCCCTTGGAGGTCATCACCGCTCGCGACTCCGTGGTGCCGTCCTCCTGGACCATCAGGTAACCAAGGCTGACGCCGATATTGTCCGGGCTGAGGGCCGTGTCTCCGCCAGCCGCCACGATCTGGTCGGCGTTCACCGCAACGCTGAGGCGCGCGAAGCCTGTCGGGTTCAGGTAGTTCAGGTCGAGGGAGTAGATCCGACCGAGCGTGTTGGCGCCGGCAGCCCCGCCAGTAGTCACGAACATGTAGTTGTGCCTGTTGCGCGGGTTGAAGGCGCCGTCCTCAGGCCGAGCGAAGATCATCGCACCGGCCGCATCGGCGGCGGCTTCAAGGCCCGCCTCGGTCAGCGCCCCGGCGTTTTGGATCGCGACCCACTCGCCGAGGATCGAGCCATTCTGGAAGGCGACTTCGCTGTTCTTCGCCGGGTCGTACGAGCGGAACACGTACAGCGTTCCGCCGACCAGTCCGTTGCGCTCCAGCACCGTGGCGCCGGGCGAGTAATCCTTGGTTCCGACGTACATGTAAAGCTGGCTGTTGACGGCCGCGGGATCTTGGCTCGCCGGGCCGTCCTCCATGCCCATGATCACGGTGCGGGCCCCGAAATTGCGCTGAACCAGCGAGTTCTCCCAGGGGAAACGACCCAGGCCGGGCAGGGCGTGGGCCTCGCCGTCGAAAATCGCCACGGCCAGGCCGCCCAGACCGTCGAACACGGAGGGTGCGCCGCTTTCCTCATTGGCGAAGTAGATCGGACGATCGAAGCCCTCGGCCCAGCCGGCCAGGGTGCCGGAGCAGAAGCGCCCGAAGCCCCTGGTGGTGTTGGTCTCGTCGGCCGCGGGGCCCACGAGCGTGTCGTCGATGAAGACCGTTTCGTAGGCGCGGTCCGCTGAAATCACGCTGCCGTCGCAGGCGAGCTCCACCTTCGACACGAAGGCGCCGCGATTGCGCGGACCCGAGAGCCGGGGAGTCGACATCGTGGTGTAGGTCAGCTCGTGGTTCATGTAGACGGTCACGGTGCCGTCATTGTTGCGCTTGGCGCCGAGGCCGTCGGGGATGCCGACCATTTGGTACTCCTCGCCGGGATGGCCGGTGCGCGGAACGCGGTCGGCGACGCTGAGCAGCGGCAGGGTCTCGTAGCTCGGGACGATCGCGAGGGCGTACGGAGGAATCGAAGTGAGGAACCCGGAGGCGACGTAGGCTGCGGAAGCCAATAGCGCCGTCGTGCCGATCGCCACGGCGGCGATAGTGACCTTGGATTCGGAGAGAGAGCGGGCGAGTTGCATGAAGTTCTCCTGAGAGCTTGCTGATGGGTTGCCGGTGCGGCGCCTCCGATGCGAAGGCGATCCGCAGAGGGCGGCAATCTCGCCGCGGCCGATGAGGGCCCGATGTTTGCCAGGTAAATGCCCGGAGACTTGATCGAAAGTTGTCCTCGGCATCACGGACGAACAGGAACTCCAGATCTCTGATCGTGCCGTCACGGCCGCACCCCGGTGGGGGATGGTGCCGTGCGCCGCCCGCGCCGTGCTCGAGCAGGCATTCGACAGGCGTGGCCATGACATCACCCTGACCCATCCCGGGCTGCCGGCCCTCGAGCTCAACGACTCCGCCTAGGATGAGTTCACCGAGTACAGCGATGACGCCCGCGATTACGGCGGCATCCACTTCCGCCTCGACCGGGAAGCGGGGGGCCATCAGGGCCGCCTTGTCGGCTCGTCCATCCTCCGGAACGATCCGCGCCCGGAGCGAGATCTCGACGACTAGGACGATGGCGAGTGAAGTCGGCCGAGCTCACGCTGCGCAGCTGCGGCCAGTCCAGCGCCCGTCGGCTCGCAGCATGGAACGAAGCGGACGCAGGAGTGTGCTGAGGGAATTCCCGGTCTCGTGCGGTTCCTTTCGGGCACGATCTTCGACATTGCAGTCCTCGAACAGCGCGACTTCTGCACGCCGGCGTTGTCCGCAAGCTCAGTTGGAAACGAGTCGAATCGTCGTGGCGATCGCGTGCGGACCGGCGCCGATCGGCACGAAGTCCACCTCGACGACCGCATTCAAGGCGGGGACGAAATCGTAGAGCGAGACGCGCGGGTTCGGCGCGTCGTCGCTCGCGCCGAGCAAGCCATCGAAGTGCAGCGCGAAGTTCAGCGCGGTGACGTGCCCGGTGCCGTTCGCCAAGTTGGTCTGTGGCTTGAAACCGGTTTGCAACGTGCCGTCCAGTTGAGTGATCGCGAGTGGTCGAGTGAGATCGACGCTCGGGTCGACGACGTGCAGCTGCTCCTCTGGGAAGGGTTCGACGATCGGAACCGCGCGAGCGTGAATCAGCCGGGTCGGAGCCGTGCCACTGGCCTGCGTTTCAGCCGTCGGCCTGAGAGTTCCGTCGATGCCGTCGAGGTCGAAGACGTGCCATAGTCCCGCGGAGTCCCTACAGTTTTAGCGCGCCCGCCTGCCGCCTGGCCCTGACAAGAGGGTTCGGCCTGCGGGGGGTGAACGAATTCCTTCGGCTTCGGGCTCAGTCGGCCCCCGTCGGCCGGAACGAATGTCGGATTCTGCCCTGAAAGCTGCTGGGAGAGCGGTCGACGATCCGTTCCCATCCCGGCTTCGCACGCGGGCCCCCGACCGCCTCACGAAGCTGGCTCAGGACCGAATCCGAGGCGCGGACCTCGCGTAGGCATCCGCGAACTCGACCGCCTCATGCCCTTCAGGGCAAGGAATCCAAGTAGCTCTGAATCTCGGCGTCGCGGGTCTTCTTGAGCGCGGCCAGCGACGCGCTGCCTTCCTCGAGCCACGTGTAGTCCCCGTGCTTGAGTTCAACTCTGACGCACCAATGATCCTGAATGACCGTGAAAGACTGCCACATGACTCCGTGGTGCGGCGGAAGTGCCACGGGCGCCCGTTCGAATTTCCCCGCGAGCCACAGCGAATTCACGGCCTTGAGAATCCCTTCTTTGCTCGACTCGGAGCGGCTCTGAATTTCGGCGTTGTATTTGTGGCCAATGCTCTCGATTGCGGCGAGTTCCGAAGGACCGACAGACAGTCCCTTCGCGACCTTGAAGCACTTGCGGACGTCCTGATCGGTCATACCTTTCGCCGGCCAGTCGACCTGATTGCCAATTCCGACGACCGAGTTCTGGCCATCCTCTAGCAGCTTCGCCTGAAATCCTGCGACGACCGATTCCCACGGAGGCGGAACGACCTCCAAAGGCTGGTCAAGGCAATCTTCCTTCATGCCGGCCTCCACACACCACTCGGCGTACTTCGCTTCCATCTCCGGCCAGCGATCACCCCAGTAATTCTTGAGGTACTCGCCAAGCGTCGGCGACGGCGGCGCGATCGATGCAGTCGCGTCGACGACTTCGCGAACCGGAGCAGCTTGGTCTGAAGGCATGTCCGGCTTGGGTGTCTCAGTCGCAGGCGCGCTTGCTTCAAGAGCCGGCTTCGCCTGCTCCTGCCCGCTCGCCTCGCCGCCGCGCGAGCGCGTCCACAGCAAGGCGACGACCGCCAACATCGCAACCAGCGCCGCGAGCTTGAAGATCGACTCAGGTCCGCGCGTCATGAAATGCTCTCCCGACTTGGCTGAAGTTGTGCGAACCCGAAAGTAGGTCTCACGCGCTCGCCAGGTTTAGCTGCGACATGAGCCGCAAGGATAGCCGTCGCACGGAGATCCGTTTCTCGCCGCTGATCATTTGGAGGGCCCAGCAGCAACCCGCGGCGCGGCGTCCGGCCGAAGTCTTTCGCGCGAGTCGCACACATGGCCGAACGCCCGCACGAGGGGCCCCCCGATGGCCGACGCGACAAACATGACACGATGTAACTACTTTCTATATAATGTATTACAATCGTTCTGACAGTTTGAAGATCAAATCTTCAATCTGTCAGACCAGGTCAAATCATGTTCGACCGCTCCTTGCGCCCCGAATTGATCGCCCGCGCCGGTCGGCACAGGATCGTTGCCGTCGTCGGGCCGCGGCAGTCGGGGAAGACGACTCTATGCACACTCGCGTTTCCGGACAAACCTGTCGTCCGACTCGAAGGCGTGCGCGAGCGCGAACTGGCCAGCGCTGATCCGGCCGCGTTGCTGGCGCGCTATCCGGGCGGCGCGATCCTGGACGAGGTTCAGCGCGTGCCGGCACTTCTCTCTGAACTGCAAGTCGCCGTCGATCGCAGTTCGCGAGATGGCGATTGGATCCTCACGGGAGCGCGGCACTTCGGAATGCTCGACTCGATATCGCAATCGCTCGCCGGACGCGTGAGTCTGCTGAACCTGCTCCCGCTCTCCTTCGGCGAACTAGGTCAGTCCGCTCCGAAGCGCATGCTCGATGCGCTGCTCGCCGGTGGATATCCGAGGATCCACGCCAAGGGCCTGGCACCGGAGGAATGGCTGGCCGACTACGTGGCGACCTACGTCGAGCGCGATGTGCGTCAAGTGCTGAACGTCGTCGATCTCGCGGCCTTCCAAACTTTTCTGCGGCTGTGCGCAGGTCGCACGGGCCAGCTCCTCAATTTGAGCAGCCTCGGCGCGGACGCCGGCATCACGCATCCGACCGTCCGCGAGTGGCTGTCCGTGTTGGAGGCGAGCTTCATCGTGTTCCGCCTGCAGCCGTTCTTCCGCAACCTGGGCAAGCGGCTCGTCAGGAGTCCGAAGCTCTACTTTCACGACACCGGTCTGCTTTGCTTTCTGCTCGGCATTCGCAGCGTCGAGGACTTGCGGCTTCATTATCTGCGAGGCGCGATCTTCGAGAACTGGGCCATCACCGAAATGATCAAAGCGCGCGCGAACCGTGGACAAACGGCTGATTTCTACTTCTACCGCGACCAGGCCGGCCACGAGGTCGATCTGCTGATCGATTCGCAGCTCGACCCGGTGCTGGTCGAGATGAAGTCCGGTGAAACGCCGTTGCTCGAGTTCGCGAAGCCACTCGCACTCGTTGGTTCCATCCTCGATCGAGGCCCGCAGAAGCGCAGATCGCTGCGCAAGCTCGTGGTGTACGCGGGCGACGAAGCGCGAACCGTGAATGGAGTCGAGTTCGTGCCCTGGCGCGAAGCCGACCGCATCGAGGCCGGCCGAGCGGGGGTGTGAGCCGGCAATGCCGTTCGATCGCCCTGCCTGATTGCCGCGACTGTGCTCAGCGCAACTCGCGCACGTACACGTTCGCGAACTCGAGCCTTCCGCCACCTTCGCCCGAGAGTCCGATCGGTCCGCGCGCGCGGACCTTGGGCATCTCGCCCTTCGAGAGCTCGCCGTCGATGTCGATGTCGATTTTCTCGCCGACGATGTGCACGCGGATGCGGCTCCACTCTTCCTTCGGCTTGGGCTCGAGCGCGATCTCGAAGGCCTTGGGGCCGCGAGCGTGGAGCACGAAGCTCGGGTGGCCCTCGACGGCACGCACGTCGGCGATCACTTCGCAGTCGCCGAATTCCTTTTCGCTCCACAGCGGCGTCGCGGGCGACTCGCAAACAAGAGTCCAATCGCGAACGGTCCAGTGCGCGGCCTCGGCACCGACGGGCGCGCGCCAGCCATTGAAGTCCATTCCGTTGTACAGCGAGACAAAACCCTCGTCCTGCGTGGCGACAAGTTTCGCGTCGAGCGACTTCGACTTCGGCAATTCCTTCAAGCGCACATTCTTGAAGTGCACTTCGCTGCCTTCGGATTCGAGGCAGATGTAACCGCGCCGCGGCGTGAGATCCTTCGCGCCGGAAACTTCGGC
>JANMRV010000631.1:0-9671 GCA_031388685.1 Planctomycetota bacterium | reverse complement strand
AAGCCCTCGAAGCCGCCCACGCCGAATTGGTGCGGACGAAAGTCTTCGAGGCCTCGATCATCGTCGCGGCTGCGCTGCGCTGGCGCTGTGCTAGCCCGACGCCGTTGTTGAGCGCGTAGGCAAGCACGAAGGCGAATAATGCTGTCAGGACCCACGCGGCGCGATCGCGCAGCAGGAGTTTTAGCTCGTACACGAGAGTCTTCATGCCGGGTCCACTCGCAGCCGGCCCGAAGTGGCGACGAGCGCAACCAAGAGGGCGACGACCCACGCGGCGAGGATCGCGATGCCCAGCCGCGCGTTTCGCAGCGCGTGCTCAGCGGAGAGCGGCGCGAGCTGGAATTCGGGCAGCTGCTCCCACAGTGCCCGTCCCGCGACGTAGTCGTGGTCGCCGGGGCGAGCGTTGTTCTTGAGGTCCTCGTTGAGCACGCGCACGAATTCTCGCCGGTGTTTCTCCGCGGCCACCGCGAAGTGCCGGTGATGCGTGAAGTCCGTGCCGGAGAGCGCCGTAGACGCCGAGCGTAGCGCGAGCAAGGGCGCAACGACGCCCACGCTCGCCACCGCGCGGTCCTGCGCCTCGATGCGGTCCCACAGTTTTCCAAAGTGGTGGTCGAACACTTCGCCGGCCAGGCGCTCGCTCTCGAGCATCGCCAGGCCGTAGAAGTTGAACGGCAGGTCCTCCACGCGCGACTTGCCGTACGCCTTCAGCGTGCGCTCTGTGAAGTCCGCCATCTGCTGCGTGCGTGGGTCGTGGCCGTCGAGGCCCTCCTTCATATCCTTGCCTAGCTCCCTTTCGAACTCTGCGAGCACGGGCGTCGGTAGGCGTTCGTGCACGACGTCATGCGCCAGGCGCGGCGCGATCACGCAGCCCGCGGCCCACAGCGAGAGCAGAATCGCGAGCGCGCTCCGGCCGTTCGGGGCCAGCGCCGAAACCGCGACGGATCCGATCAGCGCGGCCGTCAGGTACAGCCCGTAGGCGAGAGCGAGTCCGCTTGTCCGGACCCACACCCCGTGGTTGGGATCGACTTCCGCCTGCGCGAGCACGACGACGCCGACGACTCCAAGCGGCGCGAGAAGCGTCGCGAGCGCGAGGCCCAGGCCAAGTGTCTTGCCCAGCACCAGGTCGCGACCGCGCACACCGAGGCTGAGCACTTGGCGCAACGTGCCACGCTCGCGTTCGCCAGCGATGACGCCAAAGGCGAGCAGCACGATCAGGAGCGGCGCAAGCAATTGCAGGCCCAACGCTGCGGTGAGTTCGCCGAAGCGGCGCATGGCGGTAGCGTCCTGCGCCGGTACGAAAGCCGCCTGATTCTGGCGGTGCGCCTCGAGGAACAGCGTCGTTCCCACGAAGGGCTCGATGCCGCGGTCAAACAGCGCGAGCGGCGCGACCGGCTTGAACACGTTCACGCTGTAGTGGCCCGCGGAGTGCGAGTTCTTCTCGCCTTGCTCCAGCCAGTTCTTGCGCTCGAGCTTCGCAGCCGCGGAGCGCTCGGCGGCCGTGCGCTCCGTCTGGCCCCAGGCGAGCAGGCCCGCCGTGAGGAACAAGAGCGTCATGAGCGCCGCGCCGAGGCGGAAGCGCCCGTCGCGCCACGCGTCGGCGAACTCCCTGCGTGCAATGGCCGCGATCATGCGCGCAATTTCTCAAGGTACAGGGCTTCGAGGTCGGCGCCCTTGAGCTGCTGCTGCGTGAACTGCGCCACGAGCTTGCCGCCGAGCAAGATGCCGACGTGCGACGCATCTTCGCGCGCGCGAAACAGGTCGTGCGTTGCCATCAGGATTGCGACACCCTCGTTCGCGAGTCGCCGCAAGAGTCGCGAGAACTCGTGGCTCGCAGCCGGGTCGAGCCCCGAGGTCGGCTCATCGAGCAGCAAGGCCTTGGCGCCGGTCGCAAGCGCGAGTGCGATGCCGACCTTTTGCCGCATGCCCTTCGAGTAGGTTTCCACGCGCTGCTCCGCTGCCACGCGCGGCAAGCCCGCGCTTTCGAGCAGCTCGTAGAGCTCGGCGCGAGTGTGCGATTTACCACCGAGTACGCTGAAGTAGTCGAGGTTCTCAAGACCAGTGAAGCGCGGATACAGCGCAACCTGTTCGGGGATATAGGCGAGTTTGCGCCGCGCGCCCACCGGATCGGCGGCCACGTTCACGCCGCACACCTTGGCCTCGCCGGAGTCCGGCGCGAGGAAGCCGAGGAACAGGTTGATCGTGGTCGTCTTGCCGGCGCCGTTGGGGCCGAGCAGGGCGTAGATCTCGCCGGGAGCGACGCGAAGTTGTAGAGCGTCGACGGCGGGGCGCTCCTGGAAGCGCTTGGTGAGCTTGAAGGCTTCGAGCATGGTTGGTGCGAGAGGGTACTGCCTTGAGCCATCCGGCCAAAGCCGTGGCCGGCTTAGCCGACGCGGCGATCTGGCCTGACTTTTAACTTGCGAAGTCTGATCATGAGCACGCCTTCCGTCTCAGCGCCGCCGTGCAGCAGCATGGATTCCGGGCAGGGCGCCTGGTGCGTGCCTCTCGCCCCGACTTGCGAGTGAAGGGACGATTCGAGCCCCAGATCTGCGTACAAAAAGCCCGCAAACTAGGCCGGTGTGTAGGAGCTTCCAAGCCCCTGATTCGACGATTGTCCGAAGACCCGATCTTGAGGTGCCCTCGCCCCCGCAACGTGCTATCGCGACTTGATCGAGCCGGAACAGCACGCAGGAGCTGCAGCGCATGCAACGTCGGCTGACGGGGCAGTCGCGCACGGCTCCGACGCAGGGCGCCACGCAGGCACAACCGGGCCCCGGCCTGCTGCTCTGCATGAGCGCTGGCCTAGCGCTGACTGCATCCCAAGGCTGGCGGCTTTGCGGCGATGTTCCGCTCAAGCGTTCGAGCAGCGCGCGAGGCTGCGCCGCCAGCCCGAGCGCGGGGTGATCTATTCCGTGCTGCTGGCGTACCTAGCGACCTTCGTGGCCCGCTCGCGCGAGCACGGCCGCGGCCTGCCGCGCTTTGTCGAGCGCGAGCTCTATCGCTATCTGCAGTGCGGCATCCTGGCCTCGGTCTCGCGCGCGTGAACTGCTCGGGCTGCGGGCGTGACGACCTGGTCGCGGGGTCCCCTTCGCAACAGCACATTAAGTGCTGTTGCGATTCGTCGCTTCGCGACGAACCGGGGCTTACCTCCTGCAAGGGTCGCGGCTTCTGCCCGTCGTGCGGAGGCAGGCGCATGTCAAATGATGCCGCGCACCTCGTCGACGAAGTTTTTCCGGTTCTCCGGCAGGTTTAGTGGAAGCACGGATGGCGATCTCACGCCAGTTTGCGCTGTGAAAGAAGGTCTGGGTGGTCGGAACGGGGCCGCAGCGAAGGCGGTGTAGGGTGCGCACGAGAGAGCGATGTACCGTGCGGTTGTCTAGACACGAAAGGCAACCACCCCCCCATGCGCGCAACCACTCTACTCGGAAAGATTCTTGGACTGAAGCAGACCCGCATCCTCGAAGCGACGTTCGATGATTTTGGGCTGACGGTCGTCGTGGCGCCGACAACGCGCGCGCCCTACTGTTCGGTCTGCTGCCGTCGCGTCCGCCACGTGCACGATCGATACGAAGGCCGTCGCTGGCGTCACCTTGACCTCGCCGGTCTTCGCGTCTGGCTGCGCTACGCGATTCGGCGGGTGAACTGCCCACGCTGCGGCGTGGTCGTAGAACTCGTTCCCTGGGCGGAAAACCAGTCATGGTTCACCTCCGAGGTCGAGGAGCATGTGGCGTACCTCGCGCAACGTGCTGACAAGACAACGCTCAGCAGCCTCATGAGGATCGGCTGGAAGACCGTCGGAGCGATCATGGAACGTGTGCTCCCGCGCCACCAAAGCATTGACCCGCTCGACGGCCTGACGCACATCGGCGTTGATGAACTCAGCTACCTCCGGCATCATGAGTACGTGACCGTAATCGTCGATCATGTGCGCGGCGGAGTCGTGTGGGCGCACCCTGGCAAGAACGCCGAAACTCTCAACACCTTCTTCAAAGCGCTTGGAAAAGAGCGCTGCGCGAAGCTCGAGGCCGTCACATTGGATATGTCCGGGGCCTACTTGAAGGCCGTCACTGAAGCGTCGCCGCAAGCGCGGGTCATCTTCGACCGCTTTCACGTCCAGCGCCTCGCACACGACGCGCTCGATCAAGTTCGCCGCGACGAGTTTCGCGAAGCCTCGCCCGAAGACCGAGGCGCGCTGAAGAAGTCTTGCTTCGCGTTGCAGAAGAACCCGTGGAATCTCTCGAGCCTCGAAGCCTCGAAGGTCGCCGAGGTGCAGAAGGCCAACGTGCGGCTCTACCGCGCATACCTGCTCAAGGAGACCCTCGCTGCGATCCTCGATGGTCGCCAGGTCAACGTCGCCAGAAAGAAACTCTTGGAGTGGATCGACTGGGCAGCACGCTCGCAGCTGCGGCCTTTCATGAAGCTGGCAGGCAGCGTCCGAAGTCATCTCGAAGGCATCCTCGCGTACGTCGCCACCGGACTCTCCAGTGGACGAACCGAGGGGCTCAACGGGAAAATCCGGACCATCACGCGCCGCTCCTTCGGCTTCCACAGCGCAACCAGTCTCATCGCACTCATCTTCCTCTGCTGCTCAGGCATCACCCTGCAGACCGCGCATCGATGAGGATTTCGCTTCCACCAAACCTGCCGGAGAGCCCACCTTTTTCAGCCATCGCGCACTCAGTTGGCTTGTCACATGAGCTGAACAAAATGATCCCACACCAATGAGCGTCGCACTTGTCACCGGTTCCGCTGGCCTGATTGGCTCCGCGACCTGCCAAAGATTTCATGCGGAAGGCTTCGACGTCGTCGGGCTCGACAACGACATGCGGGCGCGGTTCTTCGGAGCGGAGGCGTCGACTGCGGATACACGCGCGACTCTCGAAAGAACGCTGAGGAATTACACCCATGCCGCGATCGACATCCGCGACGCGGAGGCGGTCGCGAAGCTCTTTCAACAGTATGGCCCGGCAATCGAAGTTGTGGTGCATACCGCATCGCAGCCTTCACACGATTGGGCGGCGCGAGATCCGCACACGGACTTCGGTGTGAACGCGGTCGGCACGCTGAATCTGCTGGAAGCCACGCGGCAGTGCTGCCCGGAGGCAGTCTTCATTTTTACCAGCACAAACAAAGTCTATGGCGACACGCCGAACCGGCTGCCACTCATCGAACTCGAAAAGCGCTGGGAGATCGACCCCGCGCATCCCTTTCGTGATGGCATCGACGAGAGCATGTCGATCGACCAGACCACGCACAGCCTGTTCGGCGTATCGAAGCTTTCCGCGGATGTGCTCGTGCAGGAATACGGACGCTACTTTGGAATGAAGACCGTCTCCATTCGGGGTGGATGCCTCACCGGCCCGGCCCACGCCGGCACGGAATTGCACGGCTTCCTGGCCTACCTGATGAAGTGCGCTGTTACAGGCAGGCCGTACCGGGTCTTCGGATATAAAGGCAAGCAGGTGCGCGACAACATTCACAGCAACGATCTCGTCGAAGCGTTCTGGCAGTTCTTCAAGGCTCCGCGCGCGGGAGAAGTCTATAATCTTGGCGGTGGCCGCCACTCGAATTGCTCGATGCTCGAGGCGATTGATCTCTGCGCGCAAATCAGCGGTCGCACGCTGGATTGGACATACGTGGACGACAACCGCATCGGCGATCACATCTGGTGGATTAGCGACGTCGGCAAGTTCCAGCGCCATTTCCCCAACTGGAAATACAGCTACGGAATCGAACAAATTCTCCGCGACATACATGGTGCCGACGCCGAATAGCATCCCACCCGCCACGGTGCTTTCGCTGCTCAGCATCATCATCCCCGCGCGCGACGAGGAAGGCTGCATCGCATCGACAGTCGGGCACTTGCATGTCGAGCTGAAGCTCCGCGGGGTGCCGCATGAAATCATCGTCGTCGATGATGGCAGCACGGATCGCACTTGGGAGATCCTTCAGACGCAGGTCGCGGATATGCCCGAGTTGCAGCCATTGAAAAACGAAACAGCGCACGGCTTCGGGCGCGCGATCATTTGCGGGCTGGATCAAATGCGCGGCGATGCGGTCGTCATCATGATGGCCGACGAGTCCGATGACTGCCGGGATGTCGTGCGCTATTGGGAGAAGCTCAACGAAGGGAACGACTGCGTCTTCGGGAGCCGCTTCGTGAAGGGCGGCGGTGCGATCGACTACCCCGGCATCAAGCTGCTCTTTAACCGCCTGGCGAACTTCTTCCTGCGGATGCTTTTTAACATCCGGCTCAACGACACAACCAACGCCTTCAAAGCCTATCGGAAGACAGTCATCGATGGGTGCCGCCCGCTGATCTCGCCACATTTCAATCTAACAGTGGAGCTACCCTTGAAAGCCATCGTTCGTGGCTACTCGTGGACCGTCATCCCGATCACCTGGCGCAATCGCCGGCACGGAGAGGCCAAGTTAAAACTGAAGGAAATGGGCAGTCGCTACCTGTTTATCTGCCTGTATGTCTGGCTGGAGAAGTATTTCAGCCGGGGAGATTATCGAAAGCCATGAGCGCCCACAGCCCGGAAAACTTGCAACGCATTTACGGAGCCCGCTTTCCAGCAATCTGGAGTATCGGAAGAAAGTTTGGTCGGTGCTGGTGGCGGAGATTTTTTCGGTCAAAATGTGCAGGCGAAGGACACGGTGCTCGACCTCGGCTGCGGTTACGGAGAGTTCATCGACACTCTCTCGTGCGGCGGGAAGTATGCGATGGACCTGAATCCTGAAGCGCCACGTTTTCTAGCCCCGGAGAGCCATTGGTTTCCGTGTCGATGCCATTTATCTGGCTGTGGTTCGGTGCAAAGCCTGAACCGCATTTCTACAAGTCCTGTCGTGGGTACTCCAAACGGTAGAGACGAATCCGTGTGGGCGATCCATAACAGGCTGTTTCGCCGAATTTGGTCGCGGCGGAAATAGCCACCGAATCCACTCTCAGATTGGCCAAAGCACTGGATCCATCGCGTGACGCGAGCTGGACAAATGAACTTCGATCATGGATTAATGGCGACAGCAAAAATCCGCCACGCGCCATGCCTGGAATCAAACGAAAACTACCCTCCCGGCCGTCGCGTATGGACACGGTCAGCAACAAATGCGGTGGCTTGTAGAGTGTCGAAATGGCGGTGCCGAGCAAGGACTTGTCGATTTCAATTTCGGCCCAAACGGGGCCGTCGTTGAATGCGGACAAGACCACCGTTTGCCCAAAGGAAATGGGGGCCTCAGTCAGGAGCGTTTTTTGATATTTCCTGGGGGTGGGCGAGCGGGCTAGCAGCAAGAATGGTCCGTTGGTGCTCTTGATGTCGTACTGGGTCAGCAATTCCGGCCATGAACTGCCGTCTTCAAGCGCGGGGTAATGATTGTCAATCGGCCGGATATCAAACAGGATGTTGTCTGGTGCATTGGTGCTACGCAGATGGGCGGCATTCAACTCCGCCAGTTCTGGCGTGTAGGCGGAATAGCTATGGATCACCGGACGTGGGTGATAGCGCAGGCCGTGGGCAAAGATGGCGTATTGATTCCACGGATATGCATCAACGCTTCCTTCAATTGGTGGTAATGGAAAGCGATCGCGGAGATAGGCAAGATATCCCTCATCGGCTTCCAGCAGGCGTCCCCGGTCGTGGAATAGCGCCAGCGGTGAAATCAGGTTCCGTATGCCAAAAGTCTGCATCAAAGCCGGCACGAGCCTGCTTTCTGTATGGCGGGCAAGGTTCACTGAGGCCAAAAGCAGGATGAGCAGCGTCGGCACGAAGCTTGACACAAGCACCCAGCGCTTCTTTTGTGCCAGCTGCCAGGCTATGGCCTGACACGTCAGCGCGCCCAGCAAAAGTTGAATCGTAGCCCAGGCCTCGTGCGTATCATGCCGCACATATCCGGATTTGAACGCGGTGAACCCGACAAAGACCAATCCAACTAAAGGGAGTATTCCGAACCACCGTAGCCGCCTCCACGCCCCATATCCCGCCATAGCGCCCAGCAATGCGGTCGCTCCCAAGTACAGGCAAATATCTCGTATTTCCGTCGCTCGGGTAAGACTCATGGCCTCGGTGTATCCAGAGCCAATGCGCCATGAATTATCAAGGAACGGCGCTAATGAACGCAGCTGCTGTCCAGCCAGACCCCAAAAGAGCAGCAAGCTCGCTCCGAACACGATCAGAATCCAAGGGAAACGCCGTTGCCGCCAGACATTGTCCGCTGCAATCACCAGGATAGTCAGGCTGGCGGCAGGGAAAAAGCTACACTTGATGAAGCACAGCAATCCCAGCGAAATGACCAGCGAGACCTGCACTGACGAAAATGGGCGATCATCCGTAAAAAAATGCAACAACAGCAAGAGCAAAATCCAAGCCAGCAGTCGTGCATCCATATTCATGAGGATGGTGAGGCCTGCCACGGCGCCAAAGGCCACAAACCAAAGCCCCGCCAGCCATTCGTTATCGAGGCAAAGCCGGGCTGAACGCCAAGCTGCGCACCAAAAGATCACCGACAGGATTGTCCACACCACGACGGAAATCAGGTGCGTTGCGGGATGAAACCCGCCGTATAGAAAACCCCACGGGCCGTACGTAAAAATAATATCTCGGCCAAATTGCCACTTCTCCACGAATGCCACATGAAGCACTTGAATCCATGAGCCTTCGATCGCTTCGAAATATACCGTTGGCCCGCAGGGCACAAAGCGGGAGAGCACATATAGAAGCGAACCTGCTCCAAACAGCCGGCGAAGGACCCGCCACCGGCGAACTGATTGGCTTTGCCCAGATTTGGAAGATAGGAATTCCAAGCTCCTGATCATGCCTGTACGGTAACAACGGGGCGCTGGCAGTCCGTTGAAAAAGTCCCGTCGCGAGGCGGAGCGTGGGAAGGCGAGGCAAGGAGCGCGACAGAAATTGGCGCGGAAGCGGCCTTGCTGGCCGCTGAGCACCAATTTCCGAGCGCGATGCAGCATCGCTGAACCACGCTCTGCCGCAGCAGGGTCTTTTTCTGGCGGGCTGCTAGGGGCGGGCCGCGAAGCAGCCGTTTTCGCAGGTTTCCGTGCGGTGAACCGTCAGCGCCGCCGGCCGCAGTGGCATCACAACACCTCGCGCCTGGCGAAGAGAATCCGCGCCACGACCCGTTTATCGCTATCTGCAGTGCGGCATCCTGGCCTCGGTCTCGCGCGCGTGAACTGCTCGGGCTGCGGGCGTGACGACCTGGTCGCGGGGTCGTCTTCGCAACAGCACCATAAGTGCGGTTGCGATTAGTAGCTTCGCGACGAACCGGGGCTTACCTCGTGCAAGGGTCGCGGCTTCTGCCCGTCGTGCGGAGGAAGGCGCATGTCCAATGATGCCGCGCACCTCGTCGACGAAGTTCTTCCCGATGTCCCCGTGCGCCAGTGGGTGCTCTCGTTCCCGTTTCGCATTCGCTACCTGCTGGCCTACGACGCAAAACTCCTCTGCGCGGTGCGCCGCATCTTCGTGCGCAGTGTGCAGGGTTTTCTAGAGCGCCAGGCACGCGAGCAGGGTCACGCCGGCGCGCGCGGTGGCTCGGTGGTCTTCGTGCAGCGATCCGGAAGCGCGCTCAATCTCAATCTGCACTTTCACGCGCTCGTGATCGACGGCACGTACAGCTGCGCGCCGGCAGAGCTTGCGCCAAGATTCCATACTGCATCGCCGCTCGAG
>JANMRV010000578.1:0-1212 GCA_031388685.1 Planctomycetota bacterium | reverse complement strand
CTGGGTGCGTCCGGGTCTGTTTGCGCTCGTCCCCATGGGCCTGGTTGCGCTTCAACCGGACTTGGGCACGGCCATGACGCTCGCGCCGATCACGCTCGGCATGTTCTATCTCGCAGGCGCGCGCGGGCGCAGTCTCGTGTCGGTCGTGCTCGGCGTGCTGCTGGTCGGCGTGCTCGCCTTCAAGGTCGACCTGCTGCACGACTACCAGTTGCAGCGCGTGAGCACCTGGCTCGAGTCGTGGGATGCCAACTCCCTGATCCACGGGCGCAACGGGCCAGGCTTCCATACCTACCACGCACGCGTCGCGATCGGAAACGGCGGCTGGTTTGGGACCGGTCTGGGCGAGGGCGTGGCGAACGAAGCGGCTCACTTGCCGGAGCGCGACTGCGATTCGGTCTTTGCCGTTGCTGCCGAGGAATCCGGTTTCGTCGGCGCCTGCGGACTGGTCGCGCTCTACGCATTGCTGATCCTCCTGATCTTCAACAGCGCGAGCCACGTGCGCGAGCGCTTCTCGCGCCTGGTCGTCGGCGGCATCGGCATCTACTTCGCGTCACACCTTTTCGTGAACGTCGGCGTGAACCTCGGGCTCGTGCCGATGACCGGATTGACGCTGCCGCTGCTCTCTACCGGCGGGTCTTCGCTGGCCACCTCTTTCCTTGCGCTCGGCCTGGTCCTGGGGCTCTCGTCCCATCACGAGCCCTCGCTGGACCGCGACGCATTTCGGGAGTAGCGCAAAGTAGTAGGAAAGTAGATCGACGCGGGTCTCAAGTGGACCGTAAATGCTTTCGGGCCGCGTTCGTGACTGAACTTCGTTGCCGGAGCACTTCCTCGGCCGTAGACTCGCCGCCCCGCACGTCCTCCAGCTACCCCGGAATCCACGCAATCATGGTCGAGTACCAAGCACTGGGAATGATCGAGACCAAGGGTCTCATCGGTTCGATTGAGGCCGCAGACGCCATGGTCAAGGCCGCAGCGGTCAACCTTTTCGGCAAGGAAAAGGTCACCGCCGGTCTCGTGACCATGTTCGTCATGGGCGAGGTCGGTGCCGTCAAGGCCGCGACCGACGCCGGAGCCGCCGCGGCCCGCCGCGTGGGCGAGCTGGTCAGCGTGCACGTGATCCCGCGCCCGCACGAGCAACTGGTGCGCGTGCTGCCGGCGATGCAGCCGGTGCAAAGCGCTCCGGCGAAATCCGCCGGCAAAGGCAAGCCTGAG
>JANMRV010000568.1:0-3233 GCA_031388685.1 Planctomycetota bacterium | reverse complement strand
CCACGCGCGACTGCGGATCGACTCCGACGGTCGGCTCGTCGAGCAAGAGCACCTTGGGCCGGTGCAGAAGCGCGCAGGCGAAATTGAGCCGGCGCTTCATGCCGCCGGAGAATTTCTTGACCTGATCCTTGGGCCGATCGGCAAGTCCGATGCGGCGCAAGAGTTCATCCGCGCGCTGCGCGAGTTGTGCTCCGCGCAGGCCATAGGCTCCACCCCAGTACATCAAGTTCTCGCGCGCGGTCAGGTCGTCGTAGAGCGCGAGCTCTTGTGGCACGACGCCCATGGCGGCCTTGGCTTCGCGCGTCTGCGTGCCCGTGTCGAAGCCGGCGACGTTGATGTTGCCCGCGCCGGGTTTTAGCAAGCCGTTGATGCAGCCGATGGTCGTCGACTTGCCCGCGCCGTTGGGCCCGAGCAAGCCGAAGATGGCGCCTTCTGGCGCGCGAAAGGAAATGTCGTCGACGGCGAGCAGCTCGCCGTAGCGTTTGGTCAGGTGCGAGACGGTGAGCAAGGGAGTCCTCGGGGGCTGTGGACCACGCTGTTGTGCCTCAGCGCCCCCCGATCCTTCGAAGAAAAAATGGCTTCCCCCACACGGCCACTCCGCCGGGTCGCCGGGACGCGACGGTTAGCGCGCCTCGCGCAGATCGAGTTCGACCGTGGCGCCCGCCTCCAGAGTCAGCGCGCGATGCCGCGCCGTCCCGTCGAGCGCGGTCCAGAAGGCCCAATACTCCCCCGCCGGCATGAAAACCGCCTGCCTTCCATCGAGCGCGCGTTGCTCGGCGCGTACGTCGAGATCGGCGCGGCGCAAATAGAAAGTGAGACCGAGTTCCGGCGCACCTTCGGGCTGCGACTGCGGCAGCAAGACGCGCACTCCGGCGGGCAACGGCGGTGCGAAACTTCCAAGGTCGACGGCGGCTCCCCCGTCGACGTACTGCCGTCCCAGATCGTGCCAGCCGAGCACGCCCGCGCCGACTTCGACGCGATACCAACCCGCTCCGAGGTTCGCGCAGACCCAGCCAGTGTCTTCGCGCCGGAACGAGGATCCGCGGCCGGCGGCTTCGCTGATCGCGCGCAGTTCGATCGGTTCCTCGCTCCAGGGCTTGGGCAATTGGACGTCGAGCCGCAGGCTTCCGTTCGGCGCGTTCAGCTTCAGCACGAACTCGCGCTCGCCAGGCAACACGCCTTCCTCGACGAGCAGCGCCGGCCCTTCGGTATCGCCGGCGGCCAGCACGAGGAGACGCCCGAGACCCGCGGGCAGATTCGACAATTCGAAGGAGCCATCTTCGTTCACTCCCGCGACATCGACCCACGGAGCGCGCAGTGCTCCCGCAGGTGCGGCCTGGGGCTCGCCGCGTTCGCTGATCTCCTCGCCGCCCGCGGTTTCAAGCGACATTCGCACGCTCGTCGCGCGAACGATCACGTCGGGGAGCGACTCGTAGCGCACAAGTACGTTCGGCTCCGGTTCGCCCGCGGCATTGAAGACGTGGCCGCGAAGTTGCGCTCCACGATCCAAGCGGGCCTGCCAGGCGAGCGGACTGGGCGCGACGACAAAAATACGCTCGCGGGCGAGACCGCTTGGCCCTCCGCCGGCGCGCGCTTCCCACCAACCGGCTTCGACGCCATCGAAGACCGCGTCGCCGTGCTCGTCGGTTCGCTGCGAGAAGCGACAGGCATCCAACTCTTGTCCCAATGCGACCAGGCAGTTCGCAACCACTTCGCCGCGATCGTCGAGGACGTGCACGCTCACGCGCGAAGTCTCCGCGGACGTCGGCTCGTATCCGGCAAGGTCCATCGTGAGCGGGATCGAATCGAAGCTGATCGAAACTCGACTGAGATTCGTGGTCACGGCAGATCCGGAGACCTCGACCTCGAAGTCTTGCGGAAACGGTAGCTCGGTTTGGGGCTCTGCTTCGACCGGCTCGCCCACGCCCACGCAGCGATCGCCGAAACGCGCGTGCGGATGCGGAAAACGGAGCATGCGCAACGTTTCCGTCTTGAAGCGTTTCGTGAGCACTTCCGCGAGCTCCCTCGATCCGCTCGAACCCACGACGGTGAAGGCCAACGACATGTTGCCCGTCCAACGAATAGTCTGCCGATCGGACGGGTTGCCCAAGAGAGCGACCTCGCAGGGCGAACCCGCGCGAACGTGGACGCGCCGGCTGCCGGACATCGAACTCGAATCGCCGACCTGGACATCGACGTCCATTTCCGGCTGCTTGCCGCGCCACACCAGCGTGGTCCAGCCGCCGATCTCGATCATCGCCGCGGCCTCGTTGAGCGCGCAGCGCGCAGGAGCCAGTCTCAACTGCGCGCCCCGCACAGGCAGACCGTTCAGATCGACCAGGCGCACGACCAGGACATAAAGGTAGGGATGCTCCAGTGCCTTCTCGACCACCAGCGGCAGGTCCACGGGCACAACGGTTTCCCCGACTGCGCTGCGCGCTTCGGCCGCGGGCGCAATCGTCGATTCCGCGCCGGCTGCGGGCAGGGCTTCGACCTTCCGAGCGTCGACAGCCACCTCGCCCGCGAGAGATCCAGGTTTGCCGTGCATCCACCAGAAGAAGCCACCGATGGCGCAGACGATCAGCAGCGCCAGCACGGCGAGTCTCCAACGCCGCGCGAAGGCGCGCGAGTCCGACGGTTGTCCTCGATACGTCTTCATGAAGGCTGGGCTGCCGCCAGCCACATTGATACCCGATCACGACGGACGGGCGAGGCTTCATGGTTCTTTTTCATGCTCTTGCTTCAGGATTGAGAATGCAGCAGGTTTGAGATCGACGCTCGCCTGACCCGGCAGCGAATATCTGCCCCGCTCAGATCGACTCGAGCGGAAGCACCTTTGGACAACCCGGCTCACTGCCGGACTGGAGAAAGGCCCGTGATCAAGTTCAACGAACCTGTGATCGCAATTGCGCTCCTGACCGGCATGCTACTTGTCGGACTGGTGCAGCAGGCAAGCGCACAGTCGGGCGCTGTCGGCTGGGGCATGCAAGTGTTCGACAGCGCCGTCCACGCTGAGGAGTTCGTCGAGATCGCGGCGGGGCACGACCACACGCTGGCGCAGCGATCCGACGGCTCGGTCGTTGCCTTCGGACTCAACGCCGACAGGCAATGCAACGTGCCGACGTTTCCCGCTGGAATGAGTTGCGTCGAGCTCGCGGGTGGCGAGTCCTTCAGCCTGGCGCGAATGAGCGATGGCTGGATCTTGGCCTGGGGCGACAATTCCTACGGTCAGT
>JANMRV010000227.1:0-2290 GCA_031388685.1 Planctomycetota bacterium | reverse complement strand
CGGTTCGCTGATCGCGGAACAGGTTCGCCTGGCGAGCAACGCGCGCGTGCATTACGACGAAGCGCTCGGCCGGGTCCTCGCTCCGGGGGCTGATCGGTACACGCGCGTCTCCTGGCGCGTGATGCACTAGGAAGCCGGCGTGTTCCCCAACGCGACTTGGCTGCTCGCCGCGGTTTTCGCCGCGGCACCCAGCATCGGCCGACACGACGAGCCCCGCGAGGAGCCCGCCGTGTTTCGGACTGTGGAAGCACATCCTCTCGAGCTCGGCGCCGGACTGGAATTGAATCGAATTCTGCGCCTCGCGCGCAGCCGCGATTGCGACGCCGTGGGCATCCTTGCAACGATCGCAGGGCTGGGCACGCAAATTCTGCCCGCTGCACTTTGCGCTCTCGACGAACGCAAGCTGCCGGAGACCGACGCAGGGCAAATGCAAGTGCTCAGCGAGTTGCAGGAGAAACTGATCCTCGACGCGCTGTCCCAATTCGACCCGGGCGACACCTGGAACGCGATCGGTCTGCACCTCGCCGTGCCGGAAGGCAAGTTACCCACACTGACGGCGCGCACAGCCGCCATCCTCGCGGCCGGAACGTGCGCGTCGAAGAACGATCTGGAACGGATCCTCGCGATCGCCATGCTGCCGACCGAGACCGAGCTCGCGCCGCTCCTCGAGCATGCGGCTCGCGCAGCAACAGAAAGGCTTTTCCGCCGCGCACCGGAGGGATTGACGAGGCTCGCGATCATCTGGCGTGGGATGCGCGCGCCGTTGCTTCCGGCAATCGTCGCGGCCGCGGGCGCAGCTGGCGATCCACGTGCGCTCGATCTGCTCGCGCAGATCATGGATCAACCTGGCGATCTCCAATCCATCGCCCTGGCCGAACTCGCGCGTCAACGTGCACCGTCGGAGATTCCCGACGGCCTGTTCGAGGCGTTGCGTGTGCGGTTGGATCCGGCCCAGCCGATGATCTGCAAGTCGGCCTGCAACGCACTCGGCGCGCTCGGCGACTTCGGCAGCGTCGATGCTCTGATCGACTTGATCCAGGCGCCCTGGACTGGAGTGAGCACCAACGCACATCGTGCCCTGTGCCACCTGAGCGGACTCGAATTGCCTGGACAGGCTTTGAGTTGGCGAACCTGGCGAATGCGCGAAAGCGAATGGTTCCTGCACCGCGAGCCCGCGCTGCGCACGGAGATCGAGTGTGGAAGCGCGCGGCAGGCAAGGGAGACACTCCAGGAAATCTCGCTGCATCGTTGGGAGCGACACCGCCTCAGCGACATCGCTGAGAAAGGCTTGCACAGGCCCGAGGCGGCGATCCGCAGTCTGGCCTGTTCCGTTCTGGGCCAGCTCGGTTCGCCGCGCGCGCGCGCCGCGCTGCAAGAGCTGCTGAACAGCGACGATCCCGCCGATGCGCAGGCCGCCAAAGCCGCACTCGCACTCGTTTCGCGCCCCTGACTCCCACGCGCGAGGCAACGGCCTGCGCGCCCCGGCCGCTTTGGACAGATCACCGAACCGGCAACACGGTGTGTTCGTGCCTCGCCAACTGCCGTGCGGGTCAGCGCCGCTCCGAACTATGCTGTCGCGACCCCCAAGGTCAGACAGCCAGCAACTTCTAGGCGGCCTCGGCGATGTTCCACGGATCATCGCCCCGTACGGGCGGTCAGACGTCGACCGCCGGCACGTACTCGTTCGACGACTTGGGCTGCGACTGGCCGGTGGCTTTGACGTAGATGTCGAAGACCTTTTGCTCGATCGGGAAACGGTACTCGCCGTTCTTCAAACGCCAGCCGGCGATCTTGGAGAGTGAATCGCGCATCCACTGCGCGCCCTCGGTGACGTGCTTGTCGTAGATCGCCGCCGTGTTGTTGTAGCGCGTCCAGGTGCGGCGGATGTCGTCGGGCAGCGGCGTGTTGTGCGAGTTGTACTTGTATTCGAAGCACTGGCCCCACTCGTAGAAATCCTTCGGCGGCACGTAGCCCAGTTTCAGCGCGGCGTCGAAGTCCTCGGTGCCGGGGATCGGCCGGAAGGGATAGACCTCCGAGCCCGCCAGCGGATATTCGTGCTTGATCGACGCGGCGAGTTTGAGCGTCGCTTCCATCGACTCGCGCGTCTCGCCGGGGTAGCCGATGATCCAGAATGTGCCGGGGATGATGTTGCGCTTCGTCAGGGCGTTGATCGCCTTGGGGATGTTGTCGATCTTGATCTTCTTTTTGATGCGCTCCTGCATCTCCTTCGTGCCGGCCTCGGCGCCGAGCCACAGAAGGTGACACTTCGATTCCTCGAGCAAATCGAGCG
>JANMRV010000548.1:0-6792 GCA_031388685.1 Planctomycetota bacterium | reverse complement strand
CGAGCGGACAGACCAAGTACCAACCGCGCGCTCCGGCCTCGTTTGCGAAGTTCGTGTTCGCCGTCAGGTCGAATTGCGTGGAACCGAACTTGTGGAACACCACCACCAGCGGCACCAACTGTGTCGGAGCGGGCAGCGGCTCGACGTAGAGGAAATTTTCCGGCCAACCGTCCCCGATGTTGAGCGAACCGCTGAGCAGGTTGTGATTGGGCGGCCCGAGGTTGTGCACCGTTGGCGAAAAGTTCGGCGGTCCGAAAAGTTTCAGCCGATCGCCCGTGTCGACGATCGAGATCGGGTTGTGAGCGTGGCCGCCACCCTGGGCGAATGCCGGCCCAGGCCAAAGGCTCAGGCAGGCGGCAATCAGGGCGAATGAGTTCAGGAGGCGCACGATGGGGTCCGCTGAAATTCTAACCCCCCCGCGAAAACTGGCGTCAAGTACGCGCCTGCTTCGCGGGTCAGCCGGCCGACGGGGGACATTCGCGGACCTCGACACTGCCGTCCGCGTGGCCGATGACGAGCAGGTGCGCCAGACCTACGAAAAGGCCGGTTTCGACGATTCCGGGTAGCTGGTCGAGCTCGAGTTCCAGGCTTGCGGGGTCGGAAATTCCCCCCGGGAAGCGGCAATCGAGGATCTGGTTGCCGTTGTCGGTCAGGTAGGGCTTCCCGTCGCGACCCTGGCGCAGGCTGGCGGTGGCGCCGCGGCGGGTCAGGGCGCGATGAATCACCTCGCGGGCGAAGGGCACGACTTCGATCGGCAAGGGGAAGGTCCCCAGGCGCGGGACGACCTTCTCGGCCCCGACAATGGCGATCTGCCGGCGGGTGATGCTGGCGACCACTTTCTCGCGCAACAAGGCGCCGCCACCGCCCTTGATCATGTTGAAGGCCGCATCGATCTCGTCGGCGCCGTCGATGGTCAGGTCCAAGGCCTCGACGTTGGCCAGGTCGACCAGCGGGATCCCCATGGCCCGGGCCTTGTTCTCGGTGTCCACGGAGGTCGGCACGCAGGTGATCGAGAGGCCCTCGCGGACGCGCTCGGCCAGGCGTTCCAGGGTGAAAAGCACGGTAGAGCCCGTGCCCAGGCCGACGCGCATGCCTTGTTCGACGAATTCCGCCGCCCGGCGGCCGGCCACTTGTTTGGGGTTGTGCACGCCAGGACTCCTTTGGAAGGACTGGGATGGTAGCAGCGGGGCGACCAACGGCGCCTGTCGCCGGAGGACAACTCGGAGCTCCTACGCACTTCGGCCGGACTGGCAAAAGGAAAGCTGCATGCGCTATACTGAGAACGAGTCTCAACTGCCGATCTCCTTCCCGTGACCAGCCTCGACAACCTCACACCCGGCACGCGCGCGCGGCTCGTCTCCGTCGGCGGAGAACGGGCCTTCCGTTGCCGGCTCATGGAACTCGGGCTCTTGCCCGGCACCTTTCTGCAGCTCGTGCGCCGCCTCGATGTCGGCGGTGTGCTCGAGATCGAAGTGCGCGGCTGCCGCCTGACCGTGCGACGAGCCGAAGCCCGCCAACTCGTCGTCGAGCCGAGCTGAGGATCGCAATCAGGGCGCGCCGCCCGACGTGGTGAAGACAACCGATCGAGTCAAACGGATCGCGCTGACCGGCAATCCGAACACGGGCAAGACCACCCTGTTCAATCGCCTGACCGGCAGCCACGCCAAAGTCGGCAACTATCCAGGAGTCACCGTCGAGCGCCACGAGAGTTCGCTCGATCTGCCGCGCGCGGGACACGTGGAACTCATGGATGTTCCGGGGACCTACAGTCTTTCGGCCCGCAGCCCTGAGGAACAGATCGCGATCCAGGCGATCGCAGGCCTTTCCCCCATTGAACGGCCCGATGTCGTCATGGTGGTCGTCGACGCGACGCAACTGACGCGCAATCTCTACCTGGTGCTGCAGGTGATCGAGACCGATCTGCCGGTGCTCGTCGCGCTCAACATGACCGACATGCTCGAGGCGCGCGGGCTTTCGATCGACGTCGAGAAGCTGTCGCGGTTGCTGGGTGTGCCGGTAGTCGCGATTTCTTCGCAGAGCGGCGCGGGCTTGGACAAGTTGCGGCAGGCGATCGACAGCTTGATCAGCGATCCGCTGCGCGGGCGGCCCGGCGCGCGCTGGCTGCCGAGCGGCGCGGCGCTCGAAGAGGACGTGCGACTCACAGCCGCGGCCTTGCCCGTGGAATGGCACAACGGCGAAGAGCCGCGGCGCAATGCACTGGCGCTGTGGGCTTTGCTCTCGCTCGACGACAGCGACGAATTGCGCGGCGCACCGAGCGAATTGCGCTCCGTGGTCGCCGCGCGGCGCGCACACGCACAGAAGAGCGGACGCGACATCGAAGCCGAGATCATCCAAGGCCGCTACTCCTGGATCGACGCGCACGCGCCCGAGTTTCTGCGCGAGCAAAAGCCGCCGGGCACGTCGAGCACCGATCGCGTGGACCGCGTGCTGCTGAATCCCGCACTGGGCTTCGTCGTGTTCCTGCTGGCGATGGGGCTCGTGTTCCAGTCTCTGTTCAGCGGCGCCGATCCGGCCATCGCGGCCATCGAAGCGTCCTTCGGCTGGCTTCAGGATCGCGTCGCCACTCTGCTTCCGGACGGCATCGTCAACGAGTTCGTCTGCAACGCCCTGATCGAGGGCGTCGGCAGCGTGCTGGTCTTCCTGCCGCAGATCGCGCTGTTGTTCCTGTTCATCGGCATCATGGAGGACACCGGTTACATGGCGCGCGTCGCAGTGCTCATGGATCGGCTGATGAAAGCGATCGGCCTGCACGGACGCGCCTTCGTGCCGATGCTTTCGGGTTATGCCTGCGCCGTGCCCGCGATCATGGCGACGCGCACGATGGAACGCCGGCGCGACCGGATGTTGACGATGATGGTCATTCCGTTGATGACCTGCTCCGCGCGCTTGCCGGTCTACACGTTGATCATCGCGGCGCTTTTCCCGCCTTCGCTCGTGCTGGGCTTCATGCCCGTGCAGGGTTTGTTGATGGTCGCCATGTACTTGTTCAGCACGCTCATGGCGTTGATCTGCGCCGCCGTGCTCGGGCGCACGCTGTTCAAGGGCCCGAAGGTGCCGCTGCTCGTCGAACTTCCGCCCTATCGCATGCCGCATTGGCCCTCGGTGCTGCGCATGGTCTTCGAGCGCAGCCGCATGTTCGTGACGCAGGCCGGCGGCATGATCCTGGCGATCACCTGCGTCATGTGGGCGCTGCTCTCGTTTCCGCGCGAGGCAGAGATCGAATCTCGTTTCGAAGCGCAACGCGTCGCGCTTTCCTCCGAACCGGATCCTGCGCTGCGCGTGCAACGTGCCGCTTCGCTCGAAACAGCGCGAGCCGCCGAAGAACTGCGCGCCAGTTTCGGCGGCAAGCTCGGACACGCCATGGAGCCTTGGATCGAGCCGCTGGGCTTCGACTGGAAGATCGGCGTCGGCCTGCTCGGCGCCTTTGCAGCGCGCGAAGTCTTCATCAGCACGATCGGCGTCGTCTACGGCATCGGCTCGGAAGCGACGGAGAATTCGCAGAGCCTGCGCGAGAAACTGCGCGCCGAACACCACCCGGACGGACGGCCGGTGTACACGCCGCTGGTCGGCCTCTCGCTGATGGTCTTCTTCGCGCTGGCCTGCCAGTGCATGAGCACATTGGCCACCGTGCGCCGCGAATCGCGTTCGTGGAGCTGGCCCGTGTTCCTGTTCGTCTACACCGGCGTGCTGGCCTGGCTGTCGAGCTTCGCCGTCTACCAGCTCGGTCTCGCGCTCGGCTTTTCCTGATCAGGCCGCCTGCAGGAACTCGCGCGCCTTGTCGAGTTCGCGGGCGAGCACGTCGCTCATCAGGTCGAAGGATGCCCGCTTGATGCCGGCCTGCTCGAAGGCCTGCTCGCAAAGCCCGTAGGGATTTTCATCCATCGTGTTGCCGCACAGGAAGGCATGCGTGACGACTTCGCCGAGGTGCGTGACGCTGGCCAGGCGGCGGTCGACCGTCGCCAACTCCGGCGTGTGGTGATGGCGAATGGTGTCGACCAGGCTCTCGGGAAAATTCCATTTCTCGGCCAGACGCGCGCCGATCTCGGCGTGATGCAGCCCGAGGATCGCGGCTTCTGCCTCAAGCAGGCCGGTCCCGCGCGCCACTTCGGCTTGCACGAGAAGCGACGTCGCGCGCGCGTGCCGCGCCATGACCAAATGTCCGACGTTTTGCAAAAGGCCGCAGGTGTAGGCGCGATTCTTGTCGACCTGGCCGTCGAGGCGCGCGATCAGCGAGGACGCGATCGCATCGACGACGCTTTCCTCCCATAGCCGCAAGGAAGTCGTCTGATCGACCTGACCGTAGTCCCGGAAGTAACGTCCGGAGCACGAGGTCAGCACGAGGTTCACCAACGTGGTCACGCCGATCAGATTCGCCGCTTCGGGCAAGGAACCGATCTCGCGCTTGAAGCCGTAGTAGGCGGAGTTGCACAGCTTCAAGACTTTGGCCGTGACCGCGGCGTCGGTCTCGATCACGCCGACGAGATCGCGCGGGATCACATCGTCGTGCGATGCGATCTCGACGACCCGCATGGCCACTTTGGGGAGCGGCTCGAGACTCTTGATGTCGGCGAGAATGTGTTGAATGTGCGCGGCCAATGGACTTGCCTCCGTTCGAAAGCCCGCGGGGAAAGCTCGCGGGGGGTCTCGAAGGAACTTCGGAGTTGGCGTGCGCGCCGCTGAAGCCAAGTCCGGTTTGTGGACCGGAACCCGGGAAAATTCTTCGCTCCGTCTAGCGTGCGGTGGCTGTGGCGTCCGGAAACGTCTCCAGGACCTTGGCCACCTCGCCGCGGGTCACGATGTCGCGGAATCGGAACGGGCGATTCCAGTCGTCACCAGGCGAGTGCAAGGTCATGAAGGGGATCGAACGGCCGCCGAGTGAATGGAGCAAGCGTTTGCTGGCCGTGGTTCGCGGAGACTTGGAAGTCAGGTCAACTTTGATCGGAACGATGCCCTTGCTGACAATCAGTTCGCTGATTCGCTTGGAGCTGTACACGACAGCTTCATTGGTCTTGCAGGTCAGTCACCACTCAGCGGTGAAGTCGAGCATCACCGGGCGGCCTTCTGCTTGATAACGCGCGAACGCGTCGGGGTCGAACTTCTCCCAGGCGACCGCTCCTTCTTCGGGGTTGAGTGCGCTCTTGAGCGGCCCGAAGACGAAGTAAGTGCCGACGCCGGCGATCGCCAGCGCCACGACGAGCGTGCGCAGGTGTTGCAGCGTGGTCTGCTCGAACGTGGCGAACCTCCCCCACCACCAACAGCCGAGCGCGACGAAGACAAGCATCGCCACCGTGTACAGCAAGAGATCCTGGCGCACGGAGACCATCAGGAAAATGACGGTCGCGAGCAGCAGAAAGCCCGTCGAGTGCTTGAATGTCTGCATCCAAGCACCGGGTTTGGGCAGGTACTTCAGGAAGCCCGGATTGGAAGTGAGCACGACGTAGGGCGCAGCCATGCCGACGCCGACCATCATGAAGATGGCGATGATCACCTGTGGCGTCTGGGTCACGGCCCAGGCCAGCGTGCTGCCGAGGAACGGACCGCTGCAGGGCGTGGCGAGCAGCGTGGCCATGATGCCCTTGAAAAACGCGTCGCGCATGCCCTCGCGCTTGACCGAGGCGAGTTCGCCGACCGCGGACGGCACGCCGAGTTCGAAGACATCGAAGAGCGAGAGCGAGAACGCGAACACGATCGCGACCATCGCGATCTTGAACTCTTCCTGCTGGAACTGATCTCCCCAGCCATGGCCGGCGAACGCGGCCAGCGCCGCGAGCACGGCGAAAACCACGATGATCCCCGCGGCGAAGGCGAGACCGAGTTGGAAGACGCGATTCTTGGATTCGCCCGCCTGCTTGACGAACGAGAGCACCTTGATGGAGACCACCGGCAACACGCAGGGCATCACGTTGAGCAGCGCGCCGGCGATGAACGCGAAGACGAGCCAGAGCCAGATGCTGCGCTCAGCTTCGCCGCGCGATTCGAAGGCGGGGACGGTGAATGCGTCCCACTTCGGTGAAGTCGCTTCAGGTGAAGTGTCCACACGGGACGCCAGGGGAGCCGCCGCATTGGTGGGCTTGGCGCCGGGAATCAGGTCGGCAGGAAATTTTTCGAAGAGCGCGTCCTTGCCAGGGCCTTCGAGTTCGAGCTCCTCGTCATAGGGAATGCAGCCCTTCTCGTCGCAGGTCAGACCGCTGATCGAAGCCGTGATCTTCGTCAGATCCGGTGTGCCCGATTCGAAGTGTCCTTTCGCGTACAGAAGGATCGTGCCCTCGTGGCCGAAGATCCAACCGGGGCCGCCGCCGGGCGCGGTCATGCCGGGGGCGGGCAGTTTCTCAGGCTCGGGGAAGCGCGTGACTGACCAAGTGATCCCTTCGCCGCCCCAGGTGATTTCTGTCGGGGTGCCGACGCCGCCGCCGTCCCCGAGAAACTCGTGGTAGAGGTGCCAGCCGGGGTCGACCTTGACCTGCAGGACGGCTTTGACATCGCCGCCGTCCGCGCGCGCGAAAAGGCGGGTGTGAGCGCGTTGGTCCTGGACTCCTGGGCTGAGGAACGTCAACAGGAGCAGGAAGAGGGACGAGAGGGGGTGGATCATGGGGGCGCGGGAACTTGGTCCTCCGCAGGGTACTAGCCTAGCGGTTGGCGGGGGTTGGACACTGGGTCCACGGCGGTGACCGTAATCCGGCCAATGTGAATCTGCTGCACGCCATTGCCAATGGCATTCGCAATATCAACACCACTTGGCTACAGACTTATCACGGTGCGCCGGAAACCTCG
>JANMRV010000544.1:0-6290 GCA_031388685.1 Planctomycetota bacterium | reverse complement strand
GCCTGTCCGCCAAAAATCGCGGACGCTTCGGGCGGTAGTTGCCTGTCAGCAAACTCGGTGGCTACTTTGGGCATGCTCTACCCGCTCTCGATCAACCTGAACGTCAGTGGCGCCGGCGACGTCGGCATCGGCACGACGACTCCGGCGGCAAAGCTCGACGTCGTGGGATCGACGAGAATGAGCGACACGCTGACGCTCAATCCCGGCGGCGATCAGGCACTCAACCTGAGCACAGGCAGCATCTACAAAGGCGGCACTCTGTTCATCCACACCAAGGGCGGCACAGCCAACACTGCGATCGGACGTGGAGCCCTGAGCAACGTGACCACCGGTGCAGCCAACACCGCCAGCGGATTGCTCGCGCTCTCGAACAACACGGGCGGCTACTTCAACACGGCTAACGGCCATGTGGCGCTCTACTCCAACACGACCGGCAGTTACAATACAGCGAACGGGAATCGCGCGCTCTACTCCAACACCACGGGCTCCGCCAGCACGGCGAGTGGGTCCGGGGCGCTGGCGTCGAACACTTCCGGCACTGGCAATACGGCCAACGGAAATGGAGCGCTCTATTCCAACACGATCGGATCCGCGAATGCGGCTACGGGGGGGCGCGCACTCCAGTCCAACACAACCGGCGATGCAAACACGGCCAACGGGTATCGGGCACTTTTCTCCAATACGACCGGCTACTGGAACACTGCGAGTGGGTCTGGGGCGCTTCGATCCAACACGACCGGCGGCGGCAACACGGCCAACGGTGCCGCAGCACTCTTCTCCAACACGACGGGCATTTTCAACACGGCCGTCGGCCAGGATACGCTCTATTTCAACACCACTGGATACAGCAACACGGCCTGCGGGATTCTGGCGCTCACCGCCAACACGACAGGTTTTCTGAACACCGCCACGGGTGGCGGGGCGCTGCGGCTCAACTCGAGCGGCGAGAAAAACACGGCGAACGGGTTCTATGCGCTGCGCTCCAACACGACCGGCAACAACAACACGGCAAGCGGGTCCAGAGCGCTGTATGGCAACTCGACGGGGACCCACAACACGGCCAGCGGGTATAAGGCGCTCGGCCTCAACACGACCGGTATTGGCAACATCGCCCTGGGTGCATTCGCAGGCTCCAACCTCACGACCGGCAACAGCAACATCGCGATCGGAAACGATGGAGTTGCAGGGGACACGACGAGAATTCGGATCGGCTCACAGGGCTTGCATACAAGCGCCTTCCTCGCCGGGATTCGCGGAGTGACGACCGGGGCTGCCAATGCGATTCCCGTCCTCGTAGACAGCAACGGCCAACTCGGCACGGTCTCGTCGTCGCGGCGCTTCAAGAAAGACATCGTCGATATGGGCGACGCGACCAGCCGCTTGCTCGAACTGCGGCCGGTGCGCTTTCGCTACAAGCAGGAACAGACGATGCCGGACGGAAGCGAAGTGCCGATGGAGTACGGGCTCATCGCCGAAGAAGTCGCCGAGATCTTCCCCGACCTCGTCGTCTACGGCGACGACGGCAAGCCCTTCACCGTCAAGTACCACATCCTCAGTTCGATGCTGCTCAACGAAGTGGAGAAGCTGAAGGCGGCGAATGAACGCCAGACGGCGCAGCAGCACAGCGACTCGCAGGACTTGCGCGAAGAAATCGCGGCCCTCAAGGAAGTTCATGCGGCGGAGCTGAGGCAGCTGCAGGAAGCACTGGAGGTACGCTTCGCCGCATTCGAATCGCGAGCCTTGGCGGCCAAGACGCCGTCCGAGATCACCGCAAATGGACACTGAGCCCAATCAACTCGCCCTGGACAGACCTACCCATGCAACGCCCGCTGACACTGCCGACGGCTCTGGCCGTCAAATGCGGCTACCAGGCCTGGGCACCCGCACGGTTGTGGGTAGGATGACTGAGTACAGGTCCGTTCGCGGTGCCGTGCTGTTCAGGGTGTGTTCAAGCATTTTTTTGGGCATCCAATTCGGTTGTCTGATCATTTCGGGAAGGGACTTCGAGGAATCAACATGCACTTCAAATTGAGCCCGTGGCTGTGCTCCCTCATCGCAGCGTGCTGCATGGCCGGCACGGTCACTGCGCAGACCCCTTTCACGGACAACTTCGACAGCTACGCCCTCGGGAGCGTGATCAGCTCTCCATCGCAGAACGGGTGGAAGCAGTGGGCCGGTGCAGTGAACGCGAGCAACATCATCGAGGACAACACGACGGGCTTCGCGCGCAGCGGCAGGTCCGTGTCCGTCAACGCCTTCGTGGGCGGCGATACCAGCGACCTCGTGCATGAGTTCACGGGATTCACCAGCGGCCAGAAGACGCTGCGCACGTATGTGTACACGCCGAGCGGGAACGCGGACCGCTGCGCCTTCATCCTGCTCAACACGTACTCAGACCTCGGGCCATTCGACTGGTCGGTCGAAGTGGATCTCAATCCGGCCGCGGGAACCTATACCGGATACGTCGGCACTGGCCCCGTCGCCCAAGGACCGCTCGTGCTCAACACCTGGGTCGAGCTGCGTGCGCAGATCGACTTGACCGCGAACCTGGTTGAAGTCTTCTACAACGGAGTCTCGATCCATGCGCCCTACAGCTGGACCGGCGGTGTTTTTGGAGGCGGCAGCGGCGCGCTGAACATTGCGGCCGTCGACCTGTATCACTTCCCGGCCACGACGACCCCTTCAGGAAAGGCCTATTGGGACGACTTCGGCCTGACGAACGGATTCCCGCCGCCGCCGCCGGTCGTGTATTGCACGGCCAAGGTGAATTCGCTGGGCTGCACGCCGACGATCGGCTCGGTCGGGACTTCAAGCGCGACCACGGGCTTGGGATTCACCATCCAGGCGAGCAACGTCATCAACAACAAGCCGGGACTTTACCTTTACTCCAACGCCGGCCAGGCCGCAGCGCCTTTCGTCGGCGGCCTGCGCTGCGTCGGCTTGCCGCTGAAACGCTCGACGCCGATGAACTCGGCCGGCAGTGCCCCGCCCAACAATTGCTCGGGTGTGTACTCGCTCGACTTCAATGCGTTTGCGGTCGGTGGACTCGGCGGGACACCCGCGCCCTACCTGATCGTCCCGGGCACTGTCGTCACCGCCCAGGCCTGGGGCCGCGACAACGGCTTCACGGCACCGAACAACGCGACGTTGTCGAACGGACTGCAGTTCACCGTCGGGCCGTAGGCCGATGAACGGAGTCCGGATGCGATCCGGCTACCGTGAGGGATCGGAGTCCTGCGTCGAATCGACAGCGCTCCACATTTCGGAGTACTTCGGCCGGACATAGGCGTCGAGCCGATCCGAGAAATCGGCGTTCAACCGCAAGACTCGAATCAGCTCCTGCACGTCGGCGAGGTCCTTGAGCCTGCCGACGTTGGTCATGCCCGATGCCAGCTTGAGTTCGACCAGCCGCTCCAGAGACAGGTACTTGATCCCGTCGATTTCGACCGAAGCGGTTGTTGGATCGGGGAATGCAACCGGCTTGGGCTTGCCGTCGCCAGGAAATTGACCCACGACGAGGAAGTCGATTCGCACGCCGGTGTCCGTATCGCGGAGTGCCTTGCTTCCCGCGAACGGCGGAAGGAATCCAAGTCCGTCGAGTTCGGCATGAATTCGCGCCAGGGCCGCGATACCCACGATCAGGTCGACATCGACAGTGGTCCGCTTGTAGCCGTGAGCGACCAACGCCATTCCCCCCGCCACGGCGTAGGGGATTTCAAGCTGCTTCAGCTTGCTCGTGATCTTCTTAAGCGAGCGATGGACGGCATCATCGTGCATGAAAAAGCTCTCGGCCTCGCGCAGGGCCGAGGCTCCCCCGCGTCGCATCGCGTCTTCGTACGGCTCGACCACGAGTGACATGATACTTCCCAGACCGCCAAATGCTGGTCGGGCGTACCCTACTTACCGAGCATTTCCTTCAGGATCGGAAAGCCGGCCGCGAGCGCGCGCGCATCGCCGCCGCCCTGCTCTAGCGCTTCGTCGAGCAACTTCTTCGCCGTGTCGAGTTCCTTCGCGCGCGCGTGCAGCACGGCGAGACCGATCGTCGCGCCCCAATCTTTCGGGTAGAGCCTGCGCACGAGCAGCAGCGACTTGTAGGCATCTTGACCGCGGTCCGCGGCAAGGTAGGCCATGCCCAGGCGAACGTTCACCTGCTCGTGATTGGGCTGCAGCTTGGCCGCTTCCTCGAGCAGCTTGATGCCCTCGTCGGTCTTGCCCTTGTCGAGGTAGATGATCGCCGCGTTGAAGCGTGACTCCAGATTGCCCGGCGCATCTTTCATCGCCGCTTCGAAGTGCGCCAGCGCCTTGTCGGTTTCACCCTTGGCGAGCAGCAGCGCGCCCAGATTGTTGCGCGCCGCCGGCACTTCGCCGTCCTTGGGCGCAAGTTCGATCGCCTTCTCGTAGGTCGCGACCGCCTCGTCGACGCGCCCCATGTTCGAGTACGTGACACCCATGTTGTAGCGCGCCTTGAACGAGTCGGGTTCGAGTTCGAGCACGCTCTTGAAGGCCTGCAACGCCAGGTCGTACTTGCCGGCGCGCTGCAGCACATCGCCGACACCCATGAACAGGAACGGCTGGGAATCGTCGATGGCGAGCGCTTCGCCGAACAAGCGGATCGCTTCTTCGAGGTTGCCCTGGTCGCGGCTGATTTCGGCCAGTTGCGACAAGGCACCGATCGAATTGGGATCGACGGCCAGCGCGCGCTGCACGAAGTGCTTCGCGAGTTCGGTCTTGCCGTTGCCCTGGTGAATCGATCCAATGTTGAGCAACGCCTCGGAGTTGTTCGGATCGAGTTCGAGCGCGCCCTCGAACTCCTTGAGCGCCTTCGCCGGCTCGCCGTCGCGCAGGAAAATGCGCCCGAGATTGTTGTGCATCTCCGGCGACGACGCCTGCTTCGCCGTGGCCGGCTTGTCGGTCGGCTTGGCGCTTGCCTTGTCGCCCGGCTCGCTCTTGCCGTCCATGTAACCGAGCGCGCGCAGCCCGTTCTCGACGTCGCTCTGTTCGCCGGCGCTGCCGGGCTCGGCCTTCGCCACGGCGTTGTCCAACGTGCCGTCTTCGTGCGTCGCAATGTAGCGGATCGGATTTTTCTGACGGAACTCCGGCTCGAACACCTCTTCGAGCACCTTGCCGTCCATGTCCTTGCCGACCGCAAGTCCTAGATAGTCCAGGACGGTCGGCGTGAGGTCGAGCACCGACGCGTCCGCGATCTTCACGCCGCGGCGAATGTGCGGGCCGGCGGCAATGAAAATGCCCTGCGGCTCGTGATCCATGTGCGCTTTCTTCGTGTCGACCATCTGCTCGCTGCGGATGCGCCGCTCGCCGCTCTTGAAACCGTGGTCGGAGAGCACGAAAACCGCGGTCGTATTGAGATCGACCTTCGCCAGCACGCGGCCGAGCAGCTCGTCCTGGTAGCGATACCACTCGCTGACCACGTCCTTGTAGCGCGCGAAGCCCTCGGCATCGATCCACTCGAGCTGTGGCGGCGCGTACTTCATGAACAGGTGCGAAAAACTGTCGACCTGCTCGAAGTACATCATGAACAAGTCGTCGTGGCGCTCGCTCAAAAGCTTCTCGGCGATCGCGGTGTAGCCCTGCGCCGTGACGGCGTACTGCTGGAAAAGATGGATCGGGTTGTTGGGATCGCGCTTGGGATAGCGCGCCGGATCGAATTTTTCGTCGCGATAATCCTGCGCGCCGATGTGGATGAAGCGCTGGGCGAATTCGGTCGAGATCTGCTGCTCCGTCGGCACGAGCGTGTCGACCTCTGCGAACAGCGAAGCAGGGTGCGTCTTCTTGGCATTGTCGCCGTCGCGCGCCGTGGCTCCGAAGCCGTGAAAGCCGAGCGCGTCGGAAACGATCGCGCCGCCGTAGACGTTCTCCGCGGGAAACGTCGCCCACCAGCCGAGCGACGTCGCCTTGAGGTCGGCCCGCGCGAGAATGTTCCAGATCGCCAGCGACGTGCGGTTGGTGCTGCGCACAGGAACGCGCGTGCCGTCGGGTTGATCGACCATGAACCACGAGATGCCGTGTTTCGCCGGTGTCTTGCCGGTCGCGACGCTGGTCCAGATCACCGGCGAAAGCGCGATGTCGTTCAACGTCTCGATCGGTCCCCACACGCCGCGCTCGCGCAGGCGCATGAGATTCGGCATGCCGCCGTCCTTGGCCAGCGCCTCGATCACTCTCCAATCGGCGCTGTCGATGCCGATCACGACAGCGCGTGTGTCGAGCGAGCGCGAGCCCGCCTTGGATCCGCAGGCGCCAAGGCTGAGCAGGAGGCCGATCGCAAGCGCGAG
>JANMRV010000527.1:0-2157 GCA_031388685.1 Planctomycetota bacterium | reverse complement strand
GAGCCGACCGGAAACCTCGACAGCGCGACTGGCGAGAAGGTGCTCGACCTGATCTTCCGCGAGCAGCAGCGCCGGCAGCTTTCGCTGCTTCTGGTCACCCACGACGAACGCCTCGCGCAACGCTGCGCGCGCCAGCTGGTCATGACCGACGGCAAGATCTAGCCTCGCCCTCCCTCGCACTCATCCGACTCGAATCGTCCGTAGCCCCACGAACTCGGATTCGAGTTCGGGTTCGCCGTCTTCGAGAAGCAGCTCGATGACTTCTCGAAGCCTGTGCTCGAGTTCTTCAAGGGTAGCCCCCTGACAGTGTGCGCCAGGGCAGCCTGGAACAGAACCTACGAACAGGCCTGTATCCGGATCTCGCTCCACGATGACGTCAAAGGTGCGCATGCCGCGATCTCTCAAGAATTGGCTGATCGGCTATCAGCCTACTTGGCCAAGCTACGACATGGAAGCCGAGTCTGCTGACATCGGTCCTTGCGCGCGTGAGCTAGTCATGACCGACGGCAAGATCTAGCGCTGCGCGAGGAAGTCGAAGTCAGCCGACGCTGATGACCTTGCCATGGAAGATGCAGACATAGAACGAGCGCTTGCCGTCGTCGGGATCCTCGTATCTCCAGATCGACACGCCGTTTTCCCTGACGCTGATCGAGTCAGGCATTCCGTAGCTGTCCAGGATCTGCTGCTCGGTCCAGAACATGTGTTGTCGCGTGTACGCGGCCTCGCGATCGGAAACATCGGCGGCCAGTTCGGGCAACCACGTGCGCAAATCCTTGCGCGGACGGGTCAGCGCGGGAAGATTCGCGGACGCTGCGCTGCCGCCCGATTGCTGGAGCGCCGCGCGCAATTCGCGCACGGCCACGGCGAGCTCGGCAAGCGCACTCTCGCCGCTCTCGGTCGCGACACTGCGTTGAGATGGCTCGGGGACGGGTGAATTGAGCGCCGATGTGGACGAGCGGCTTTCGCGCAATTCCTTGGCAAGCTGAATCAGCGCTTCGGCGAGCCGCGGATCCGAGGTCGAAGCCGGCGTCGAGTCCTCGACCAGATGCGGCGGTTGCATTCGCGTGAACAAGTGCTGCACGAGCACGACACCCGATCCGCCGGCAAAGATCGCGATCGCGATCGTCACGAACATGGCGAAGTGACGCACGGAAACGGGCTCGCTCTGGTCTTTCATTGGATCGCATGCTCGCGCAGTCGCAAGTTGTACACCTGACCCAGCCTAGGAATGCAGCTGAGTCAGTTTCGAAAATACTGCAAAGCGTTCGAGCGTCGTCGCAAACCCATGCCAACCAACCAGCGAAGCCGGGCTGTCACGTAGCCGCGTCAGGCGGACTTCTTCGATAGCGCCCTGATGGCTGCCAGGGGAAGTTCGATGCTGAGGAAGAACCTGGGCGGATACAGATAGTCGCCACCGGATTCATCCACAACTCGCACCAAACCTCGCTTCTTCGCGACCTCGTCGGGTTTCAGCCGATACAACTTGCCAGGCTCGAGGGCCGCGGAATATCCGCGGTTCTTGATGCACAACACGTACTGAGACTGCCTCGCCATGCTCACTCCAAGAACCTCTTGATCCCCATCGTGGGCGAGGACTGACTACAGCCCGCGATCGTCGTGCGGCGCCGCGCGCGACGTGCCGATGCCGCGCGGCTCCGCGCTGGTGTCGTTCGCGATCGGCGGCACGGTTCCGCTCCAACCCAGGCGCTCGCTCAGGCGACGATAGGGATCGAGTTTGGCCCAGCCGAGCAACGGATACGCGACGGGATGGCGCTCGACGAAAACGCTGTCGCCCTGGCGCATGGGCGCGTACCCCTGGCCGTCCACGACCAGCGTGGTCAGTCCCCCGCTCGAGCTGATCGCCAATTCGATCTTCGCGTCGGAATGCAGGACCAGCGGCCGGTGCGCCAGTGCCTGCGGACAGATCGGCGTGATCACCAGGCCGAACATCGAGGGGATCAGGATCGGTCCGCCGGCGGAAAGTGAGTGAGCGGTCGAGCCGCTGGGCGTGGCCACGATCAGGCCATCGGCGCGATAGTCGGTCACCCACTCGCCATCGACGCGCAGCGCCAGCGTCAACATGCCCTGCGTCACCGCGCGCGAGAGCACGACGTCGTTGAGCGCGATCGCTTCGATCTGATCGCCGTCGTGGGTGCG
>JANMRV010000520.1:0-2162 GCA_031388685.1 Planctomycetota bacterium | reverse complement strand
CGGGAAAGGTACCCGAGCCCGCATGGCGCGGCCACCGGGAAGAATTCGCCCGCGCGGAACTCGTTCAACGCGTGCGCATCAACAGGCTCGGCTCGACTCCGGCCGAATCCAGCGCGGTCTGGGCTTCGCCCAGCCAGCGCCGGCCGTCGGTCGTATAGCCCGCGGTCGGCGCGAGCTTTTCATCGTGGCGCGCGAAGCCCTCGTTGAAGGCGTCCATGCACAATTCGCGGGCGTACTTGGCAAGGCACGAGCCCAAGGCGACGGCGAAGGAACTTTGCTCGCCGCGTTCGGCGAAACTGACGCGCATGCGTCGGCGGCCGGACTTTTCGGCGACGACATAGGCCGAAAGCGGCGCTGTCTCGCGCAGGACTTTCACGCTCGACCCCGGGAAGAGTTCTCTCAAGAGCGAGCCGTAGTGCGAGCGGCCGCCCTGACGATCGACGGAAAGACGCAGGCCATCGTCTGCGTAGCGCTCGTACACGCGCCGCAGGATCGGCGACAACTCCTGCCACGCGGAGAGACTCTTGTTGTTGCTTTTCGCGAAGCTGGCATTCAAGTGCTGCTCGGGGATCACGCGCACGCCGGCGTCGATCAGCTGGACTTCCTGCTTGCGCAGCGTGCGCCACAGGCGTTCGGCCGCGAGTTCGAGCGAACCGCGTTCCTGATGGCGCGGCAGCGCGGCTTCGAGTGACGCATACCACGGATGCGCGGCAATCGTCGACGCTTCGACGGCGAGTTCGCGCGGGCTCTCCCAGGCAATCGCCAGGCCGTTCGCCGGTGGCTGGCGCTTCTCATCGAGCAGCGCAAGGAAGCCCAGCGCGGTCGATTCGAGCCGCCGCGCGCCGCGATCGGTGCGCGTGAACACGACCTTCGAATCGGCGACCACGAAGCGGTCGCCTTCGCCGCCTACGCTTGCGCTGACGCAACTGTCGAGCGACTTCCACAGATCGGCCTTGGAGCGCGGCGCGCGAAATACGCTGTAACCGAAGCACAAAGGCCCGAGCAACGGACCGAGACCCGCCTCGTCGACGCCGGCGAAGGTCACCGCGTCCGATGCGTTCTGCTGACCCGCTTCCATGGGCGTCGATTTCAGTAGACGATCGGATCTTCGCGGCGATTGCGCCGAGCGACGAGCAGCATGAGCGCGATGCTGCCCGATACGATCGAGATCATCTGCGACGTCGAGACGGCGCCACCGAACCAGATACCGCGAATTTCATCGCCGCGGAAATTCTCGACTACGCTGCGCAGGATCGCGTAGAGCAGGATCAGGACCAGCGCAACCTGCCCGGCGTAGCGGCGGCGCTTGAGCATCCACAGTCCGACGCAGCCGATGATCAACGCCTTGATCGTCATCATCGGTTGTGTCGCCCAAAGAATCTTGCCGGCGAGAAACGGGCCGTGGATTGGGTCGCCGAAAAGACTGTGGGGTGGCAGCGGATTGGGCACGTGCAGGGTGAGCGGGAAAGGCAGATCGCGCCAGCGCTCGGGAACCACGGCGCCGTAGTCGTCGCCGACCATCAGGCAGCCGATACGTCCCACGGCCTGGCCGAAAAACGCCGCGGTCACGCCGAGGTCGAGTGCGTTCCAGATCGGAATCTTCAGGCGCCGCGCGCACAGGACTCCGCCGAGCATGCCGCCGAACATCCCGCCGTACATGACGAGGCCTCCCTGCCAGATCGCGATGATCTTCCAAGGCTCCGAGGTGTACTCGTGTCCGGTGTCCGAGCCGCGGGCGATCTCGACGATCACATACAGAGCGCGCGCGCCGAGCACGACGCCGACCAGGACCCAGACCGGCAGGGCGCCGTAACGTTGAATGTCGCGGGCCGCGTTCGGCGAGCCGCGCTGGACGAGTTTGCCCAGGATCCACGTGCCGAGCAGGAAACCGGCTGCGACCATCAGGCCGAAGGAGCGCACCGGGAAATCGATCCAGGGAATCGTGAAGAGGATGGGATGCATCGAGGGCTGTCTTTGAAGCGCGGGATTGTAGGGCCGCCGGCATGCAAATCAGCAATCCTTGGCGAGCTTTCATTGCCGCCCGCGAAACCGCCGCTATGCTGCGCCGTGCTCCTAGTAGCGCACGACTCCCTTGGCATGCCACTGGGCGCGCGAAGAGCTCACCAACGTTCTATTCGTTCGGTCGCGCCCAAGCGCGCGAG
>JANMRV010000503.1:0-4364 GCA_031388685.1 Planctomycetota bacterium | reverse complement strand
GAGCAAGCGTTCCTTGCCGCCGCCTCCGACTTCCGCGCAGGCCCAGCCGTCGTAGCCGACTTCGCGCAGCGCTTTCACGACTTCCGGCCAGCGGTTGTCGCCTTCGCCAAGCTCGACGTCGAAGCCCTTCCACAGTCCCTGATCGTTGCGCTTCTGTCGGCTGTATTCCTTGATGTGCAACTTCAGGATGCGCTTCTCCAGGATGCGAATCCATTGCTCGGGCCAGCCGTAGTTGATCACGTTGCCGACGTCGAAGTGCCAGCCGACCCAGGGCGAATTGAATTGATCGACATAGCGCGCGGCTTCCAGCGGCGAGAGCAGGAAATTGTTCCAGACGTTCTCGATCGCGATCTTGACCTTCGCCGCTTCCGCCTTGGCCAGCACCTTCCTGATCTCGGCGCTCGAGCGCTCCCAGGCTGCGTCGTAGCTGACGTTCTCGTTCACGACCGCGGGCACGAGCAGGACACTCGTCCCGCCCCACGCCGCGCAATCGGCGATCGCGCGCTCGAGACCGGCGCGGCCTTCGGCGCGGACTTTTTCATCGGGATCGCCGAGCGTTTTCGACCAGTGCACGGAATCGACCGTGCCCTCGACTTCGATGCCGGTCGCCTTCTTGGCCGCGAGCAATTCATCGGTTTTCAAATCCGATGGACTGTCCAGCTCGACGCCGTCGAAACCGCAATCGCGCAGCAAGGCGAATTTTTCGGCGAGCGTGCCCGAGCCTTCGACCATGCCGAGCCCGACGGCTTTCTTGAACTTGCGCGCGGGCCTTTCCTGAATCGTGAACGATCCAAGCGTTCCAAGCGCCGCGACTGCGCCCGTGGTCCGAAGGAGTTGGCGTCGATCGAGTTGCATGCGTGGTTCCTCGCGGCCTACCAGATATCGGACAGGGCCAAGGCCAACGCGGCTTCGGCTTCGGGCTTGCTCGGATTGCACTCGACTCCGACGTAGCCCGTGTAGCCGAGCGCCGCGAGTTCCTTGTACACGCGGTTGTAGTGAATCTCGCCCGTCCCGGGCTCGGTGCGTCCGGGGTGATCGGCGATCTGAACGTAGGCCAGGTCCTTGATGCCCTCGCGCAAGTGACCGCACAAATCGCCTTCGCTGATGTGCATGTGATAGAGATCCCAGAGGATCTTCACGTGCGTCGAGCCGACCGCGCGCACGATCTTGATCGCGGGCGGGGAACCGTACAGGCAGTGGCCCTTGTGGTCGACGCGAATGTTCATCGGCTCGAGCACCAGCGTGATGTCGTTGTCCTCGGCGATCTTGGCCACGCGCTTCAGGCCGACGATCACGGTATCGTGCATCTCGGCCTGTGTCTTGCCGGCGATGTCATTGCCCGCGACGACGCACATCATCTTCGCTCCGAGCTTCTTGGCCGTTGCGCAGCTCTCGGTGATCTCCTTCACGAGCTTGTCGTGAGTCGCCGCATCGTTCATGCCAGGCGAGAATCCCCAGCCGGTGAACTGCGTGCAGACCATGCCGGTCTCCTTCATCGCCGCGACGATCGCATCGAGGTCCTTGCCGCGCCACGGCCAGAACTCAAAGGCTTGGAATCCGACGGCGTGGGCCGCGCGGATGCGATCAGGAAAGGGCAAATTGCCCCACCACATCTCGAGATTCGCGGCGAACTTCGTCTTGGTCTTCGAGAGCGGCTTGTCGCCGAATGACACAGCATTGCTCTTCGCGTTCCCGATGGAACTCGCACCGACGATTGCGGCGCCGGCGGCCAGGAGCGAACGACGATTGAATTGATTCATGTTCAAAGCCTCGAGAGGAATTCGATCAGGTCGCGCATCTCTTCGCGCGAAATGTTTTTCGTGAGGTCGGCAAGCATCGCAGATTGCCCCTGGCGGCGCTCGTCGATTTCGTTCAAGGGAACTTCGTGCAACTTGGCCTGGCCATCGATCAAAGTCAATTTGGTCGCGTCCTCGGAAACGATGCGGCCCTCGAGGTGCGTCTCGTCCTTCATGAACAGGATCGTGTTGCGAAAACCCTGGGCGATCGAGCGATTGGGTTCTGCGATCGACTCGAGCATCTGCGCGCGCATCGCTCGCGAACTCAAGCCGCGCAGGTCCGGTCCGACGTCGCCGCCTTCGCCCTTCTCGATCTTGTGGCAGCGCAGGCAGGCCAGTTCGCTCTTCTCGCGGAACAACTTGCGTCCGCGCTCGGCGTCGCCGCCGTAGAGCGAATCGATGTACGGGGCCATTGCCGGTTCCACGGAACGCGGAGCGCGCAGGGCCGCGAGTCGCTTGTCGAGTTTGGCGGTCTTGTGCGCTTCCGCCGCGAGGACCAGGTCGAGCGCGAGTTCGGGAGCAAAGAGCCCCGCAGCCTGGCGATCCAATTCCGCCGCCAAGGCATCGACGGCTTCAGGCGAATCGATTTCGCCCAGTGCATGCAGCGCTGCGCGTCGCTCGCGCAATTCACCGTCGCGCAGCAGCACATGCGCCAATTCGACGGCCTCGTCCGGAGCGACCTTGGGCAGTTCCCGCATCGCAGCGGCACGAACGTCGTGATTTGCGGACGTCGCCATCGCCGTGACGAGCGTGCCGATCGTCGAGTGCAGCGCCGGTGGCAGATCGGGCGAGTCCATCAGTTTGACGAAACCGCGAATCGCCGACGCGCGCAGCGGACCGGGCAGGCTCTCGTCCTTGATCCAGGGCACGAGCACCTCGACGGCCGCGGAGGCGTGATTGTCGACGCAGGCCTGGATCCAATCTTTCGCGAGCTCCGTTTCCTTGAGCAGCGCCGGCGCGCGCGCGATTGGCAACAGCAGTTCTCCGACGAAGCTCGCGTCGCGCGCCGCGAGCGGCCGCCAGGCGCCGACCACGCTGTCGCGATTGGACGGTTTGGCCCACTGCGCAAGTCGCAGCAAGGCCTCGCGGCGCAATTTCACGCTGACGTCATCGCGCGCGGCAAATTGCGCGAGTCGCGCGGCGTTCGCGCGCGTGCCCAGTCGAAAGTTCGCGTTGATCGCGCGCCGCTGCAACGCGTATTCGTCGCCGCGCTCGGTCGCGAGCTTGGCCAGTGCTTCCATGCCGCCTGCGATCGGCACGTCGAAGATGGCGCGCGCGGCTTCGAGCACAATCGCCGCGTCGCTGTCCTTCAAGAAGCGCTGCACTTCGTCGCTTGCAACGCGCCGCAGCGCGACGACCGCGGCTAGGCGCACGGCGGGGGAGACGTGTGTCGCTAGCGCCGACAATTCGGCTGACTTCATGCACGTGCTCATGGCCAGCGACGCGCAGTGCCGTAGCACGGTGTCTTCCGGCTTCGTCGCTGCGGCAAACTCGATCAGTGCGGGGCCCGCGGGCTCCATACCGATCCGCGACAGGGCGATCGAGGCGTACATGCGCACGCGAGCGGCCGGGTCCTTCAGCAGTCCGACAAGGGCTTCGCCCGCCTTGTCCCCGCGCAGGTCACCGAGCACGCGCGCCGTCTGGGCGCGGATCTCCTCGTCCCGATCGACGAGCAGGGGCACCAACGGGCGGATGTCGTAGTGTCCCCGCGCGCGGCACAACATGCCCAGGCCCCAAATCGCGTGGACGCGTGCCAGGCGCGAAGGCGAGGCTTTTGCGACCCGTTCGAGCAGCGGCTGTGCCGAATCGCCCTTTCGCACCAGTGCGAACTGCGCTTCCTGGCGCACGCGCTGGTCGGCGTGAGCGAGAAGTTTCTCGAGATCGGACTCGCTGCGTTTGTCGAATCCCGCCGCAAGCAAACGCTTCGCTTCCAGCGCCGCGGCCGAATTGCGCGACGCAGGATCGGACGCGCGATAAATGCGCCCTTTTCCCGTCTGATTCCAGCCCTCGGTCCAATCGAGGACGTACATCGCGCCGTCCGAGCCCATCTCGACATCGGTGGCGAGCACGTCCCACCACGTTTTCTCGTTCTCGCCAAGAGTGAAGCCCGCGCCCTTGGGCTCGAGCTTGAATCCGCGGACGCCCGAGCCCTTCGCTCCGCCGCGGAAATCCGCGAGGAACAGCCAGCCCGCGTACTTCACGGGCATGCCCGTGCCCGGATCGATCGTGATCCCCGAAGGGCCGTCGGCGAAATTCGCGATCGGCGGCAGGATCGCCGCGACCTGGTTGTCGGGATACGGATGCCACTGCTTCTCGTCGTTCCACGGGCCGCGCACGTCGGGCTCGTTGATCCATTGGGGAGGGTGTGCCTTGGTCAAAGCTCACGATGACGCCTCTGGAATCGCTGCAGACAGAGATTGCCGGACAGGTGACCGACGCGTTGATGCGGTCGGGATTGTACGCCAAGGAAGCCGCGGCCATGGTGGCGACGTGGCGCGACTCCAGGTTTGGCGAGGACGGGCTGAGGGTCTTGTATTTGTTGCCGCGCCAATGGACCGACGCCACGCT
>JANMRV010000474.1:0-5060 GCA_031388685.1 Planctomycetota bacterium | reverse complement strand
GCACAGTCCTCCCCAGAGGCAGCGAGGAGGTACTCGCTTCCGACGACGGCGAGCTCGACGAGTTAGACCTCAACCTCGAACGCCTGCTGGGGGACGGGACCCTACCGGCGGATTTTCGACAGCAGATCCTGGCCAAAATCCGCAGCATGAATCCCTGGGACAATTCCTACGAGCCGAAGGAATCGGAGCAGCAGCGAACCCGACGCCTGCTCCAAGCGCTCGAGCTGAGTCCGCCGCATTTCGCGGAATCTCGACGCAGCCTCTGCTTGCGCTACAGCCTGTCGCCGGGCCCTCCAAACTCCAACGCAGTCGGGCTCGAAGTGCAGGCTGCGAAGATTTCGGTGCGTGGCGAAGTGGGAGCCTATCGGGTCCTGGAAGGTTCGCCGCCCGAAAATGATCTCGACGAAATCGATCGCTTGGCGGTCGCCGTGCTCATCGACGCTCCGCGCGAGCTGGGAAATTCGTACTCCTACATGCGCCGACGCGCGCAGTTCGCATTGCAGCCTGCGCTGCAAAGACTGTTGCTGCCGGCTTTTGCCAGGGGACAGCGCTTGCATTTCACCCCGCTCGGCTCCGCGTCGATGTCGCCGGTGTCGCAGGACGATGGCGAACGATGGAGTTTCCGGATCGATGTCGACGGCGCTCGCGACGGAATCGAATTGGAAGGCGCCTTGGAGCGAGCGGACGAGCGCATCCCCATTTCCGAGGTCGCCTGCGTCCTGACCGGCGGGTTCGCCATCGCGCGCGGCGCGTTGCGCAGTGTGGACTGGCATGGCGCTCACGCCTGGGCCGCGCACCTGTCCGGGACCGGCAAGTTGCGCGTAGCGAAAAAGCAGCGCGCCGACATCACGCGCATCCTGGCGCGCGCGCCCATTCACTTGCCCGTGCGCGCGGAAGGTTTGGTGCTCGACATCGGCGGCACGCCGCGGCCGGTCCTGACCCTGCTTGCACCCGATAGCGTCCTGCCGCAATTGCAGGCTCGAATCGAGTTCGAATACTCCACTGAGCGCCTGCGCCGCGGCGCGCAGTCGGTAGTCGTGTCCGGCGAGCGCGTGTTGCGCGTTCAGCGCGACGCGCAAGCCGAAGCCTCTGCCGAAGCGCAGTTCGTCGCCGCGGGCGGAAAGTTGCGCGCGCCTTCACGCGAACCGTTCGACGGCACACTCCAGCGCAAGCAAATCGGCACGCTGGTGCGCGCCCTCGGCGAGCAGGGCTGGCTGGTCGAAGGCGAGGGGCTCAAGCTTCGCACCGAGGGCAAGTTCGCGCTTTCGGTCAGCTCGAACATCGACTGGTTCGATGTCGGAGCCAAGATCGAGTTCGAAGGCGTCAGCCTCGAACTCCCCGCCCTGCTCGAAGCCCTGGAACGCAAGCAACCGTTGGTGCGCCTGGCCGACGGCAGCTACGGGGTCGTGCCTGAAACGTGGCTGGCGCGCTTTGAACCCTTGAGCGCCTTGGGCGAAGTTCATCAGGGCGCCCTGCGCGTGAAACGTTCGCGCGGATTCTTGCTCGACGTGTTGCTCGCGGAACGAGAAGAGCTTCAAAGCGATGCGGGGTTCGATGAGTTGCGCCAACGATTGGCGCGCGCGAAAACGCCCAAGTCCATGCGCGAGCCGGCGGCTTTCGCGGGTGAACTGCGGCCCTATCAACGAGCCGGCCTGGGCTGGCTCGCGTTCCTGGCCGAAGTCGGCATGGGCGGTTGCCTCGCGGACGACATGGGCCTGGGCAAGACCGTCCAAGTCCTGGCCTTGATCGTGCGACGCAAGAACAAGGCGCGCGGCCCCACGTTGGTGGTTGCGCCGAAGACGCTGCTTTTCAATTGGGAGCGTGAGGCCAAGCGTTTCGCGCCCAAGCTCAGTGTCTGCGTACACCACGGGGTGGACCGTGCGCGCAGCGGCGCGGCGCTCGAAGATGCGGACCTGGTGGTGACTACCTACGCCACGCTGCGGCAGGACGTGGAGATGCTGAGCAAGCTGCGCTTCGATTTGCTGGTGCTCGACGAAGCCCAGGCGATCAAGAACGCGACCAGCCAATCGGCGAAAGCCGTGCGCATCTTGCAAGCCGACCAGCGTCTCGCTTTGACCGGCACGCCGATCGAGAACCGTGTCGAGGACCTGCTTTCGATCTTCGAGTTCCTGAACCCCGGCTTGCTCGAGGGCAGCCGCGTGCTGCGGCAATTGCTCGAAGGCGCCGACGAACACGAGACGGCGCGCCTCGCCGCCCGCGCCTTGGGCCCATTCATACTGCGCAGGACCAAGGAAGAGGTGCTGACGGAATTGCCGCAAAAATCCGAGCAGGTGGTCAGTTGCGAACTCGAGGGCGCGCAGCGGCGTGAGTACGACGCCTTGCGCGAGCACTATCGTCGCACGCTGCTGGCCAAGGTCGACCAGGTCGGGATCGAAAAGGCGGGCATGAACGTGCTCGAAGCACTTTTGCGTTTGCGTCAGGCGGCTTGCCACCTGGCCTTGATCGACTCCAAGCACGCCGGCACGCGCTCCGCCAAGCTCGACGCCTTGTTCGAGATGCTCGAGGAACTGCGCGATTCCGGCCACAAGGCTTTGGTGTTCTCGCAGTTCACGAGCTTTCTCGCGCTGGTCAAGCCGGAATTGGACAAGCGCAAGCTGAAGTACGAATACCTCGACGGCAAGACGCGCGACCGCGAAGAACGCATCGAGAAATTCCAGACCGACGCGACCACGAGTGTCTTCCTGATCAGCCTCAAGGCCGGCGGCGTGGGCCTCAACCTGACCGCGGCCGACTACGTCTTCCTGCTCGATCCGTGGTGGAATCCCGCCGTCGAACGCCAGGCCATCGACCGCACCCATCGCATCGGCCAGACTCGTCCGGTGACCGCCTATCGCCTGGTCGCGCGCGACACGGTCGAGGAAAAGGTGCTCGCGCTGCAAGAGCGCAAGCGCGCGCTTGCCGACGCGCTCTTCGAAGGCGCCGGCAGCGCCTTGCGCGAACTCACGCGCGCGGACCTCGAAGCGATCTTGTCCTGAGTCGGACAATGTTTTTTGGCGTTGCTCGACGCTGCGTCCGCAAGCACGACTGGGGCATTTCGCTTTGCGGCAGCGCGCGGGAGTACTTCGCGCTGCTGAACGAGTCAGCGCAGGGCATGCGCGACTCTCGGCCGGGACTGAACCGCATGCGCCAAGCCAATCACCACGGCGGCGCTCGGCCAGGTCGACCTGCTGAAGGACGCGCTGCTGGCTAGCCGGCAAGTGGACGCCGGCCGTGCGGAATCTCTCGCACTGCATGCCGCTTCGCAGTTCGTCTTGCGCCGTGCTTCAATGCAGGCGTGCACGCACCCGCAATCACCTCCGTAACGCGCGCGGCCGAGCACAGGTTCTTTTCCTGGCTCGCCTTCGCGATGCTGGCCGTCGTCGTCGCCGGCTTCCTGTCGAGTTACTTGCTGGTTCCAGTGCGCGGCCTTCCGGAGGGCAATCGGCCGCTCACGGCGCTACTGCACGTGCACGCCGCGGTGGCCTTCGGGTGGTGCCTGCTCTTTTTCGCGCAGGCCAGGCTCGTAGCGACCGGGCGCACGACACTGCATCGGCGCCTTGGACGGCTGGGGATAGCACTCTATGCGGCGCTTGTGCTGCTCGGACCAAGCGTCGCGCTGGAGTCGACGCGCGCGTACGGCGCAACGCCCGAGGATCTGGCGTTCCTCGCCGTCGGCCTTGGCAATGTGCTCGCCTATGGACTGTGTTTCGGCGCCGGCCTGCTGGCGACACGGCGCGTGGATCTGCACAAGCGGCTCATGGTGCTCGGCATGGTCGGCATGTTGTCCGCGCCTTTTGGGCGGCTCATGGACCTGCCCTATCACTGGAACCACGTCGTCGGGCCGGCCGCTTTCGTAGCCGCACTCGCCTGGTGGGATCGACGTTCGCGCGGGAGCATTCACCCGGCGACCCTGTATGGCGGTCTAGGAATCTTGCTCTGGCAGTTGCTGCCCAACGCGTACGGCGACAGCGCCTGGTGGCAATCGACCGCCGGATGGATGGTCCGGACCTTCGCGCCGTGAGCGCCGCGCGCGCGGGACCGCGAGCATCAGAGGCCAGGAATTTTTTGGATCGAAGATGGGGCTTCCAAAGACGACTCGACGGCCGAGCCTGCGAGAGCTGCGCAGGCGCTGCCGTTCGAGGACTGTACCGTGCCCAACCTCGGCGACATGCGCTGGCTTGCGGCTTGCTGGTTGCCCGCGGCGCCCTGATTGTCGGGCTGCATGGGCTGCGCTCGAAGAACTGAGCGCGCGCTCGGAGCCCCGTGTGCGATGCAAATTGCGGGTCAACTGCATCTGAACTCGATTCACGGGCTCCACGATAGCCAGCAGGAAGTCCCATTCCTTGGGGTCGCGCGAAGCGTGGCGTGAAACCGGCACCTTGCTTCGCGGCGCAGGTACGATTGAGGCATGTCCTCCATCTACACGCTGGGATGTATCGTGACTTTCGCGCTCATGGGCTGGTCGTTTGGCGAGAACTCGGGCATCGGTCGCGAGAGCGCGGCGGTGCTCGGAGGCGTCGTGGGTTGGGCCCTGGGCAATGCCTTCGCGCCGAACTCGAAAGCCAAGCCGAAGACGCCGGCCGGCAAGAATGAGTAGCGTCTTTCCGCTCGCTGCTGATGGATCGGCGTACGAAGTCGTGTCTGGAGTCAGCCCCCACTCCGTACACCGACTCCGCGCTCCGGTCACATCACCGCATAATCCGTGTAGCCCTTCCCGTCGTGTGAATAAAACGTGCGCGGATCCGGCTCGGCCAACGGAACGCCGGCCTCGAGCCGAGCGACCAGGTCGGGATTGCTCACGTAGTGGTGACCGAAGGCGACGGCTTGAAGCGTGCCGGCCGCGATGGCTGCGGCTGCTTCTTCGGCGCTGTAGCCCATGTTGCCGATCAGAGCGCCCTTGAAGTTGGCGCGCGCGGGAGTCACGACGTCGCCCTTCTGCTGCTGAAAGAAATCAGCGCGCATCAAATGCAAATAGGCGATGCGCCGCTGATCGAGCTGCGCGGACACGTACGCGATCAGCGCGACAGGATCGCTGTCGCGCATGTCGTTGTAGCTGTTGA
>JANMRV010000478.1:0-1278 GCA_031388685.1 Planctomycetota bacterium | reverse complement strand
GGAGCTGACCGAGATCGTGCTCGCCGCCGGCGGGCGCTTCTACTTCGCCAAGGATCTGGTCCTGTCCGCCAAGGACCCCGCGCGCTTCTATCCGCCGGACAAACTCGCCGCCTTCCTGACGCTCAAGCGCGAGCTCGACCCCGAGGGGCTGTTCTCGACCAACCTCTGGCGCCGGGCGTTTGCGCCGGGGCGTGACTGAACCGTCCAGCCAGCCGCGGGCGCAAGACTGCGCGGGCGGCACCCCGCGCCCTGTTCTCGGACATAGGCGAATCCCGCGGGCGACCTTGTGCGAATGGACAGGCGCGGCCGGATGGACCAATCTTGCCGCCGCCAAGCCCGGTCCTTTGCCACACTCCACCTTGGATTTCACTCAGATCAATCCGGTTCTCGGCCTGCTTGCCAAGGGCTGGGGGCTCGCCGCAGGGGTCATGTTCGTGCTTTGGGCGCTGCAACTGCGTTCCAGGAATGCGACCTCCGTCGACGTCGCCTGGGCCGCGAACCTGGGCCTGCTGGCGGCCGGCTACGCCCTGCTTGCGGAGTCAGGCTCCCCCGAGCGCCGTTGGCTCCTGGGCGCCATGGTCGTTTGCTGGAGCCTGAGACTTTCGCTGCACCTCGCCGGCCACCGTCTCGGCAAGCGCGAGGAGGACGGCCGCTATCTCGAATTGCGGCGCAGTTGGGGCAGCTCGGCCGCGCGCAACTTCTTCTTCTTTTATCAGGCGCAGGCCGCGCTCGATGCGCTGCTCTCGATCCCGTTCGCGCTGGCCGTGCTCGACCCCAGGCGCGAACTGGGCTGGACCGATCTCGCGGGCGCCGGATTATGGCTCGTCGCGATCCTGGGCGAAAGCACGGCGGATCGACAGCTCGCCGCGTTCAAGGCGAATCCAGGCAATCGCGGCCGCACCTGTCAGGCCGGACTGTGGCGCTTTTCGCGCCATCCCAACTACTTCTTCGAGTGGCTCGCCTGGTGCGCCTTCGCGTTGGTCGCCATTCGCGCGCCGTTCGGCGCCTTCGGTCTGATCGCACCGCTGCTGGTCTTGTTCCTGATTCTCAAAGTGACCGGCATCCCGCCGACCGAAGCGCAGTCGCTGCGCTCGCGCGGCGACGAATATCGCGCCTATCAACGTACGACCAGCGCCTTCGTGCCCTGGTTCCGCAAAAAGTAGTCCGCTGGACTGGGCTTCGGGACCAGAATCCCTCATGTCATGAGATTATTTCTAATTTGGTTTTTCTTGAGTTTGATGGTGGCGGTGATTGCTCAAGGGAAGGGGCGCTCAGCGT
>JANMRV010000371.1:0-2687 GCA_031388685.1 Planctomycetota bacterium | reverse complement strand
CTCACGTTTTCAGAAGCCGCGGGAATCGACGCGGTCAGTGCACGCGTGAAGGCTGCGCTCAGCTCGCGCCACGACGACACCGAGGATTTCACGATCACGACTCAGGCCGCGATGCTCGACGTGTTCGGGAAAGTCATGGGCGCTGTCACTTTTGCGGTCGGCGCGATCGCGGGTATTTCCTTGTTCGTCGGGGCGATCGGGATTCTGACGATCCTGTGGATCGCGGTGAACGAACGCACCGGTGAGATTGGCCTGTTGCGTGCGCTAGGCGCCGACGCGCGGCGTATCCAACAGCTTTTCCTGCTCGAAGCCGTGGCGCTTTCGCTGACCGGCGGAGCGGTCGGCCTCGTCGCCGGCCTCGGCGTTGCGCGCATCGGTCACGCGTTCGTGCCGGCGATGCCGCTGGAGACGCCGCCCGAATTCATCGTCGCCGCGCTGGTCGTCAGCACGGTAGTCGGACTGATTTCAGGCGTGGCTCCGGCGCGGCGCGCGGCACGCCTCGATCCGATCGAAGCGTTGCGCGCGGAGTGAGCGCCACTCGGCTTTCGCGCAGCAAGGCCCCAAGAACGCAATCGCCAAGCCGGAGCGCCATGCAGGCGCAACGGGAGCGCAGGTTCGACCGATGTCGTAGAGGCACTGCGGACAAGTTGTCGCGTTCGAACTCCTGTGTGCCGATGGCTGCCGAGTTCATTCAAGCCTAGAACAGAAGGCAAATCGCCGCGCGCTCTTTGGCTGCTTCGAATTGCAGCGCGGCGAACGTCCGGCCTGTGCTCCTGCTCTGCTCTGACAACGCCACTCTCCGCGCGCAACTCTGGCGCGGATTGCTCTCGTTCTTTCCTTGTCCATCGCGCGAAGTCGCATGCCGCCGATACCCCGATTTGCAGGGGCTTTCGATTTCTCGAGTGTCTTCGATCCCTTTTCGTTTTTCGCTGCGCAGCACAGCCTTCCATGCTGCAGGACCAGTCATGCAAGTTCACGGCTCCTTGATTCTCAGCGCCCTTTTCATCAGTTTCATCGCCGACGCACGCCCCGCTGTTGAGGCGCTTGCCACGACCGGCCCGGAGGCATTCGTCGTTGCCGATGCGCCGCCCGTCGTCTCGACCGGCGGCAACTCGGGCGTCGACTATCGCGTCGATTGCAACAACACGTTCTTCCCCAGCGGCCCTGTGACGAGCGTCCAGCTCGACGGCAGCGGCTCCTACGATCCCGACGGCACGCCGGTCACGTTCTACTGGCGCAACGAATGCAAGTTCGGGTACTTCGACGATCCTTCGTCAGCGACTCCCGTCTACCACGTCGATATGACCAACGCCTGCAGCCGCGAGTGCTGGGCCGTGCTGCGCGTCAGCTCCGGCGGCGTGACGACGGCCAAGGGATTCCAGATCTTCGTCGACGACGTGACGCCGCCGGCGCTCTCCATTCCCAGCGACTACTTCGGCATCTGGGGCGATTCGACGGACGTCGCGACGACCGGCTCCGCCTATGCGACCGACAACTGCGATCCCGCACCGAGCTTGACCTTTGCCGACGTCGTGATCCCGGCCACCGGTCCCGGCCAACCTGAGCTGTATCTGCAGCGCACTTGGCTCGTGCGCGATTGCAAGCAGATGGAACGCTCCGCGGTACAGACGATCCGATTGCTCGCGTCTACAGGCGGACCGGGCTCGACCGCGAACCTGGACTTCGACCCGCAGCAGTGCCCGAATCAGTTTCCGCTGGCCCTGACCGGCACGGTCGAGGTCTATCTGCTTGGCGCAGCGTCCTTCCGCGCCGAGAAAGTGATCCCGGGAAGCGTGCGGCTTTGGATTCGCGAAGCCCCGGGCACCTTCATCGTGCCGAGCTCGATGATGTTGCACGACGTCGGCAGCATCACCGCCACGAACTACGGCGAGTGCAACAGCACCACGCACGACGGCCGGCGGGACCTGAACTTGCGCTTCGACCGGTTGAACCTGGCGACGCAGTTTGACCTCGGGCGGTTCGCGGGTCAGACGATCGAAGTCATGGTCACCGGCAACATGGCGACGAGCATGAAACTCTTCGCCACGCGCGACTTCATCACGGTCCAATGACGGAGCGCCGTGCCGCGCCGCGGACACGGCTTCGATCGCGCGCGCTGGTCTCGTTCGAGGGCAGCGCGCGCGATTCGATGGCCGACACACGGGGTCGGCATGGCGGTCGCGCCGGAATCCCCGCAAACACGCATCTCGGACCCCGATGACGGCGGTCGACGAGGGCCGCCTGGCTTGATCAATCGTGTGAGTCCGCGGCGGCGGCCCCGTCGCTCAGGTGACGCAGGAACCACTGGGTGCTCGAGCGCGCGACCGATTCCAGTGCGCCCGGCTCCTCGAAAAGGTGCGTCGCGCCGGACACGATTCGAAGCTTCTTCTCACAGCTCAGGCGATCCAGCGCCGTACGGTTGAGCGGGATCACCTGCTCGTCGTCGCCACCGACGATCAACAGCGTCGGCGCGCGAACGAGTCCGAGCCACTGGCCCGCCAGATCGGGTCGTCCGCCGCGCGACACGACAGCGCGCACCAGGGCCGGCCGCTGCGCGGCGGCAATCAACGCAGCTGCGGCACCGGTGCTCGCGCCGAACAAACCGATGGGCAGCGCCCGGGTGTCCGGCTCCGCGGCGATCTCGTCGCAGGCTGCGACCAGCCGCGCAGCCAGACGATCGACATCGA
>JANMRV010000256.1:0-3419 GCA_031388685.1 Planctomycetota bacterium | reverse complement strand
CAGTTCGGTATCGTCGTTCATTCACGACAGGTTACACATGCCGTCGACCGAGCTCCGCGCGCCCCTCGGGCGCTACGCTCGGCCGTCGGACGATCCTGCGAATTCGTCGGGATACCCACACGAATTCCTGAAGCCCCAATTCGTTCGTAACGCCCCCGCCCGCGCATAGGTGCTGAAGGGGCCACCGTGCGTAGGAGCTGTGTCGTAGCTCATGCACCAAGTCCCGCCTCCGCCACCGAATGCCAGAAATATCTGCCCGGTGCATTGTGTGCATGTCGCGCAGCTTTCGGGGTGGTGGCTCCCTGGGCCACTTGACCTGAACTCAAGCAGGAATGAGGTTCCGCTGGGCTGAGTTCCCCACTGCTCCACGTGCTCGGTCTGCGGACATTGAATAGGGCACAGCTCATCCGCGTTGACGGCAGGCAGCGTGGCGGTTGGCACCAGTCCCCCAAGCATCGCGAGCAACACGAGTGCGGCCTTCATGTTCAAAGTCCTTTGCGAGTTTCGTTCGGAGTCGGGCTTGGGAGCGAGATCGGAACGACCTCGCCCGGTGGTGCAAGCATCTGGTCGCAACAGTACGCCCCGTGGCAGGTCGTGCAAGGAAATTCCAGAGAATTCCTCTAAACTCTATGGGCTGACCCTAGTGCGCCGCGATTCGAAACCGACTAGCCCGCCGTCGACTTCGTCATCGCGCGCGTGCTCTTCGACGCGGCGTTGCCGCCTGTCCCCGTCTTATGTCCCGGATCGACCCACGAGCGCGAAAGCTCTTGCCTCGGGAACAACTTCTTCTCGACACGATTGAACACATCGAACGCGCGCGCTTCGAACAGACCCAACTTGAAATTGTTCTCGCGCAAGCGCGCTTCGGCACGACGCTCCCACCAGCCGATTTTTCCGCGCGCGAGTCCATAGCTCAGCGTCACGTAATGCTGGTAGAGCTTGCGCATCTGCGCCACGTGCGGAGGAATCTTGCCCGGCCAAGTTTCTTCGAGGTGGTACTCGCCGATCGAGCCCCATTCGCGCAGCGTCTTCGGCGGCTGATAGCCCATCGAGTTCGCCTGATCCCACATGACTGTGCCCGGGATCGGCCGGTAAGGCCAGACCGTCGGACGCGCGAGCGGCGCGGCGACGTGCAGGCGCCGGCATTGGTCGATCGTCGCCAACATCGAAGTCGGCTCTTCGCCGGGATAGCCGATGATGTACGTCACCGACGCGCACACGCCGCGCTTGTCCATTTCGATCGCGGCATTCACGTTGTCGTCGCCGACGATCGGCTTGCCGATCTTCTTCATCATCTCGTCGCTGCCGGCCTCGGCACCGATTTCGGCGATGTAGAGACCGGACGCGGACATCGCGTCGAGCACGTCGGGTTTGTACGTCAGGATCGAGTGCGTCTCGAGGAACGCGTTCCACCAGAACTTCAGGCCGCGCGCGAGCTTGCCCTCGGCGAATTCCTTCGTGCGCTTCGCCATCACGCCGAAATTCGCATCGTGGAAACGCACGACGTCGAAACCCCAGCGATCGTGCAGGCCGGCAAGATCGTCGAGCATGCGATCGGCGGGCATCGCTTTCCAACGGCGGTCGGTGACGATCGGCGAGCAACAGAAGGTGCACGGCTCGGGGCAACCGTAGCTCGAAAAATACGTGATGCCGAAGTACGGCTTGCGGCTGCCGATCGCGGGCGGCGTCGGCATGCGCAGAATGTCGCGGTGCGACTCGGCGCGCATTTGGTGCGCGCGGTAGGGCTCGATGTCGATCAATTGCCAGGGAACGTTGAGCACCTTGTCCCAGCCGACGACCAGACGCTTTTGCGTGTAGACGACCTGCATGTCGCGCCACAGCGCGAGACCGGCGACGTTTTCGAGCGAGGTGCCGGCGTCGACGGCTTGAACGAGCTCGTGGAACGTCAGCTCGCCCTGGCCGAGCACGACGGCGTCGTAGAGACCGGTCGTGAGCTGCAGTTCGGGCCGCACCGACGCGAACCAGCCGCCGATGAACATAGGCAACTTGGGATGGCGCTCCTTCACTTTGGTCGAGGCGGCGAACCCATCAGTCACCATGTAACCGAGGATGCCGGTGGTCGCGTAGAGCATCGCCCCTTCGCAAGCTTCGACCGCGCGGCGATGGGCTTCCTCCGGCGGATAGAGGCTGCCGTCGATGATCACGACCTCGTAGCCGTCGCGCACGGGGAAGGCCGAGATGGTCAGCATCTCCAGCGGCAAAAGGTCCTTGCTGGAGTCGGGCCCAAGCTTCGAATCGACCTGCTGCGGCTGGTAGAGGACGATCTTCTTGGCGCTCATGGACGGTGGCAGGTGCGGATCTGGAGGTGAGGGACGGAGCGTCAGGGGCGGCGTGCAGGCCCGTGGGTGAGTCTACTCTACCGCGAGGGAGCAGGTGCGGGTCGACGCGCGGCCCACAGGGCGGTCTGGCGCAGGGCAACCTTCATGTTTTCCGGGGAAGCCAGGCCTTTTCCAGCGATATCGAAGGCCGTTCCGTGGGCCGGCGATACGCGCAGGAAGGGCAAGCCGGCAATCAATGTGAGGCCGGTGTCCGGCGCGGCGAGCTTCGCGGCGATGAAGGCCTGGTCATGATAGTGGGCGAGCACGCCGTCGTATCGGCCGCGGAAGGCTTGCAGGAATACCGTGTCGGGGGAAAGCGGACCGGACACGTCGAGGCCTAGCTCGCGTGCGCGGGCCAAGGGCTCGGGGAAAAGGTCGAGTTCCTCGCGGCCGAGAATGCCGCCCTCGCCTGCGTGTGGATTGATTCCGGCAAGCGCGATTCTCGGTCGCTCGAAACCGAGATCCACAAGTGTCGTGTGCAGCAGGCGCAGGTGAAAAAGGACGCGCTCGGGAGTGATCGCGTCGAGCGCTTTTCGCAGCGGCAAGTGTCGCGTGAGCAGCATCACGCGCAACGAGCCGGCGATCGCCACCATCTGATGCTGCGTAACGCCGGTCCAGCGGCCGAGCAGTTCGGTTTGGCCTTCGACTTTTTCGCCGGCCAGGTGCAGCGCTTCCTTCGACACCGGCGCGGTCACAAGCCCGTCGACTTGCCGCGCAAGCGCGAGATCGACGCCGCGTTTGAGCGCCGCGAGCGCAGCGCGACCGGCGCTTGCGCTGGCCTTGCCGATTTCGAAGCGCTCCGCGCCGCTGGTGGCGAGCCAAGCCTGTCCTTCGAGCGTGCGCGGATCGCGACCCTCATCGAAGACAGGGATCGAAGCGGGCCGCAGCGAGGCGGGTCCCAGCACGAGCGCGTTGAATTCGCCGCGCAACGTGGCATCGGCGAGCGCCGCGAGCGTGACTTCAGGCCCGATGCCGGCCGGATCGCCGACAGTGACAGCAAGCAAAGGAAGCGTTTTCACAGGGACAAGATAGCCGCGTGGGCTGCGGGATACGGTACCCGGTTCGACTTCGGCCTCTGGC
>JANMRV010000254.1:0-1933 GCA_031388685.1 Planctomycetota bacterium | reverse complement strand
GACGCCCGGTGTCGGAATCGGATACAGACCGGCGGCGTCGGGCAGGCTCGTCGGAAGCGCTTTCCAATCCAACTTGGCCGGCCAGAGCGAGAGCTTCGAGTTGATCGCCTCGTCCCAAGTCACGATCTTGCCCGAGTAGGTCGCCATACGCCCCAGGATCGCCGTCATCGTCGAATGCGCGCCGTATTCGGCTTCGTTGTGCGGCGTGTCCTTGCGAATCGCTTCGAAAAGCACGTCGTGCTCGACCTGATAGGGATCCGCGGCTTCGATGCGCGAGCGCCAGCTCTCGCCCTTCTTGAGCTTGATCGAGGCCGCACTGATGTCGCAATTGCCGAGCGAACCGTGGGCGTGCTCGGAGACATCTTCCCAGCAGTTCGCCTGGTGGCGGCAGTGCGAAAGGAGCGTGCTGCCGTCGGGGTAAGCGAACTCGACCGCATGGTGATCGTAGATTTCGCCGTAGTCCGGACCGACGCGCACCTGCCGGCCACCTTGCCCCTGCGCCTGCGTCGGATGGCCGTTCTTCAGCCAGTTGATCACGTCGAGATTGTGAATGTGCTGCTCGACGATGTGATCGCCGCACAACCAGATGAAGTAGTACCAGTTGCGCATCTGGTACTCCATCTCGGTCATCTCGGGCGTGCGCTTGTAGACCCAGACGCCGGCGCTGTCCCAGTAGGCGCGCATGAAATTGATGTCGCCGATCGCGCCGTCCTGCAGGCGCTTGATCGTTTCGACGTAGCGCGCGTCGTGGTGACGCTGCAGCCCGACCGCGACTTTCAAATTCTTCTGCTTGGCGACGGCTGCCGCGGCGAGCACCTGGCGCACGCCGGGTCCATCGACGGCGACGGGCTTTTCCATGAACACGTGCTTGCCCTTGGAGACCGCGTATTCGAAGTGACTCGGACGGAAACCCGGCGTCGTGGTCAGGATCACGACGTCGACATCGCTGTCGATCGCTTTCTTATAGGCATCGAAGCCCAGGAAGCGGCGCGACTCGGGCACGTCGATGCGATCGCCGTGAACTTTCTTGAGTTCAGCGAGACAGCCTTCGAGCCGGTCGCTGAACGCGTCGGCCATGGCGACGAGCTTGACCTTGCCTGAAGTGCTCAGCGCTTGCGCCGCCGCGCCGCTGCCGCGGCCGCCGCAGCCGATCAGTGCGACCTTGAGTTCGCGCTCATCACCCTTCTGCGGACTCGCCTGAGCGGATCGCAAGAGGGTCGCGCCCACCAGCGCGGCGGATGAACTCATCAGGAAGACTCTGCGGGTCGAACCCGTTTCGTGGTTGGTGTTCATTGCCTGAAGATAGCGATTTGTAGCGAGTCCGGTACCCGAGCTGCCGGCCTTTTTGGCCTCCCCCACGAGTGTGCACCGGCGAGGTCAAGAAGGCCGGCAGCTTGGGTACCTGACGCGGACTCATTCCAAGCGGCTCTTCCAATTCGGGAAGAGCGCGTTCAGGTCGAGGTGCGGAACGGTCTCCCAGCCACCTTCGTGCCGCGTGAGCGAGCAGTTGTTGAACATCACGCCCGAGCGGCCCGCGGCCTCGGTCAGCGGGTCGTCAAGAATTTGATCCAGCGCGCAATTGACGAAGAGAACGGTTGCTCCCGGATGGATGTAGGCGACGCGGAGGCTTAGCAAGGAGAAGGAGCAGGATTCAAGGCGTGCGACCAGCGCATCGGTGCGGACGTCGAACAGAGTTCCGTGCTGAGGGCTCCTGCCGTACCCGCCTTCGAATCGACAGGACTTCGCCGACAGGGCCAGCGCCTTGGTGCCCAGCAGACAAGAACCTCCCGCCCCCATGTCGAATCCCACGAAGCGCACGCGCTCGAAACGGATCGCCGCGGGCTTCAGCCTCAGATCGAAGAGGTAGTTGTTGTCCGTATTCACCGTGCAGTCGCGAATGCAGAAGTTCCGCAAGCCCTCGCGGGTCATCAGG
>JANMRV010000195.1:0-5025 GCA_031388685.1 Planctomycetota bacterium | reverse complement strand
CCTCGGCGACCGCTTGGTGAACCTGCAGGTCGCCCTGGCGCGCCTGGCCCAGGAAGAGGGTGTCTCGGTGCTGGCCGTCTCTTCCTTTCACGAGACCGAACCCGTCGGTGGGCCGGCGGCGCAGCCGCGCTACTTGAACGGCGTCGCGCAACTGGAAACCGAACTCGAACCGCGCGAATTGCTGCTGTGCTTGCAGCGCCTGGAAGCGCGCGCGGGTCGCGACCGCGTTCACGAGCCGCGCAACGGTCCGCGCAGGCTGGATCTCGATCTCCTGTTCTACGGCGAACAGCGTCTCAGCGAGCCTGGGCTGCAGGTCCCGCACCCCAGACTCGAGCAGCGCGAGTTCGTACTGGCGCCGCTGTGCGAACTCGAGCCCGATCGCAGGCTCGAACAGTGCGGACTGAGCGTGCGCGCACAACTGGCGAAGCTCGTGGGTTCGGCGAAAACGCCGTCAGGCGTGCGCGAAATCGTGCGCTTCGACAATCCGCTCGCGGCCGGAGTCTGGGTCAAGGCGCAGCGCGCTCGCGGCCTGAGCGTCGGTTTCGTGCCGACCATGGGCGCGCTGCACGAAGGCCATTTGGAACTTGCCCGCGCTGCCGCCGCAAAGAACGATCTGGCGGTGGTCAGCGTGTTCGTGAATCCCCTGCAGTTCAACGATCCGCTCGATTTCCAGCGCTACCCGCGCGACTTCGACGGCGACGGCGCAATGCTCGCGAAAGTCGGCGTCGCCATGGTCTTCACCGGCACGCTCGAACAGTTCTTCCCGGGCAAGGTGGGCGCCGACGGCCGGCTGGCGGGCGAGGCCTGGATCGAACCCGGTCCTAGCGCTTGCGGCCTCGAGGGCAGCCGCCGCCCTGGTCATTTTCGCGGTGTGTCGACGATCGTGAATCGGCTCTTCGAGCAGATCGATTCCACGCGCGCCTACTTCGGGCAGAAGGACTTTCAGCAAACACTCGTGGTGCGCGACCTGGCTCGCGCGCGGGGTTCACCGGAAGTCGTGATCTGCCCGACCTCGCGCGAGATTTCCGGACTTGCGCGCTCCTCGCGCAATCAATTGTTGTCGCCGGCCGAGCGCGCGCGCGCCGCGGGCCTGTTCGTCGCACAGAGCGAGGCGCGCGAGCTGTGGCTCGCCGGCGAGCGGCGTGCCGAGGCGCTCGACGCCTGCCTGCACGCGGCGCTGACGCGCCAGGAATTCGAAGTCGAATACGCTGAGGTTCGCGACCCAGAAGCGTGGAGCGCCGAAGCTCGCACGGGGCCGCTCGAGCGCGCGATCGCGCTGCTCGCCGTGCGCGTCGGTCGCACGAGACTGATCGACAACCTGCGTCTCGACGAGCCGGCGTCGGGGGTGCGGTGAAGCGTTGGGCGAGCGGGGCAGTGCGCGTGCTGGCGCCGTGCAAGATCAACCCGACGTTGCTCGTGATCGAGCGCAGGGGCGATGGCTTTCACGAACTCGATCTGACCTATCTCGCGCTCGATCTGTGCGATCGCGTGGAACTCAGCCCGGTCGCGGGGCAAGCCGCGGCGTTGCGCGTCGCCGGGCCGTTCGCCAGCGACGATGTCCCCACGGACGCGCGCAATCTCGCGCGCCGCGCAGTGACTTCAGTGCTCGAGCTTGCCCGCAGCGAGCGACTTTGCGTGGTGGGGGACGACTTCGACCTCGAACTTCTCAAGCACATTCCCAGTCAGGCCGGACTCGCTGGGGGCAGTTGCGACGCTGCCGCGGCCGCGCTTGGGGCCGCGACAAGTCTGGGGATTTCGCCGGACGATCCGCGCCTGCTCACGGCTCTTGGCGAAATCGGCTCCGACTGCGCCTTCTTTCTGGCGGCTCGTGACAGCGGTCACGCCCGAGGCCGTGGCCGCGGTGAACGAATCGAAGTCTTGCCCGCGCTGCGAGCGAATCTTTTCGTCGCGTTGATTGCCCCCAAAGTGGCTGCCTCCACCCAAGTGGTCTACCGCTCGCTCGCAGAACTCGGCGATCCAGCCCTGCGTCGTTCGCGCGTCGCGAGCGTGCAGCAAGCGTGGTCCGCGGCAACGACACTCGAGTCCCTGCGCGCTGCGCTGGTCAACGATTTGGAGCACGCCGCGCTGCGTGCCTATCCCGAACTTTCCCGCTGGCGAACGCTGCTCGACGAAAAAAATTGCGCTCACTTTCGGCTGGCCGGCTCCGGTTCGAGCTTCTTCGGTTTCTTCAACGACGCGGAGCAGGCACGCAGAACGCTGTCGACGGTCCTCGAGTCTGCTGCGGGGCTTGAACTTGCCGTGCGCGGAAGCTGGGTCGCGCGCCCGGCCAACCACGGCGCGCGCGTGCTCGTCGACTGAGTCGGCGGCCTGCCGTCCCACTCCTGGCTCCACGCGCTCAGTTCGCCGGGCAGGTAGGACCGCAGCGCCAAGGAGATCCGGCTGCTGCCTGCGCTCGGCGATCCCACCATGATAAGGGTGAGTTCGTCCGGGGCGGATCGCGATGCCCTCTCACGCAGGGGATCAAACCCAGGATCGGCACCCCTTCATGTGAGTTCGTGTCCGCCTTGTCAGACAAACGCACCTCTTCCAAGGGGCGGCTTCGGAATCGCTTGTGATGAATATCACCGAGATTCGCGTCAAGCTCATCGACGACCAACGTGACAAGCTTAGGGGGTTCGCCAGCCTGACTGTCGATCGCTGCCTCGTCATCCGAGACCTCAAGATCATCGACGGAGCGAAAGGGCTCTTCGTGGCCATGCCCTCGCGCAAGTTGCACGACCGCTGCCCGGGCTGCGCGGGCAAGAACCACATCCGCGCCAGGTTCTGCAACGACTGCGGTCTTCGGCTGCGCGAGGGCCGAGGCGATCTAGACGAGCGCGGTCGCGTGCGCCTCTACGCCGACATCGCCCATCCGATCCATCAGGAAGGCCGCGACGAAGTGCAGGCGCGCGTGGTGGCTGCCTACAGGCATGAGTTCGATTCCTCGAAGCTCGACGGCTACGTTGCGCCGCGCTTCGACGATCTCGACTACCACGCCTTTTCCGAAGACGCCTCACAGAGCGCGTAGGACGGCCGCGCACGGCCTGTCTGCTCGCCAATGCGTTAGCATTCGGCTCGCATGCACGGCGGCCCGAATTCTCTGACGCTGATCGGGCTGGGCTCGGTTGGCCTGCGCTTGGCGAAACGCTGGCAAGAGGCGGGGCTGCAAGTCCGCGCTCATTCGCGTTCGGTCGATTCACGCTCGCGCGCGCGTGCTGAGGGTCTGCCCGTCGAAGATGATTTCGAGCGCGCGCTGCTCGACGCGGATTCGCTCGTGCTGGCTGTTGCGGACGCGCAGTTGGAGCCGCTCGTGCAACGGCTTGCGGTATCGCTCGCGAAGCGGAAGTCCGAGACTTCGCAGCCGGTCGTGCTGCACACGAGCGGAAGCCGCTCCGCAGCGGTGCTTGCGCCGCTCGCGACGCTGGGCTGCTCGATCGGCACACTGCATCCGCTGGCCGCCTTCGCGCCAAAGGGGCCGGGGCCCGATCTTGCCGGCGTCTGGTGCGCGATCAGCGGCGACGAGCGCGCGCTAGGGACCGCGGAGCAGCTGGTCGCGGCACTCGGCGCGCGCACGTTCGTCCTCAGCCAGACCGCGGGGGCCGCGGCAAATTACCACGCGGCCGCGGCCTTGCTCTCGAACGGAACCGTCGCGCTGACTTCGATCACCCTGGAAGTCGCCCAACGCGCCGGCCGCGATCCGGAAGTCATGCGTCTCGCGCTGATCGGCCTGTTGCGCGGCACGCTCGAAAACCTCGAGCGACAATCGCCTGAGAGCGCGCTGACCGGACCTGTCTCGCGCGGCGATGTCGCGACCGTTCGTCGACACTTCAATGCGTTGGCCGACAAGCCCGAGGCGCTCGCCCTGTATCGGCTCTTGTCGAAGCGGATGCTCGCCATGGCCGTGCACGATGGCCGGCTCGACGCCAGCGCGGCGAGTGCAGTCGAGCGCGTCCTCGAGGATTGATGGGCCTGGTCGTTTCGATCTTGGCCGAGAACTTCGACTCGCTCGCGCGCCGAGCCGTGGCCGCCGTTCCTTCTGCCGATTTGATCGAGCTGCGACTGGATCGATTGAGCAACGTCGACGAAGCGCAACTCGCGAAACTGATCGCCCAGCTTGCGATTCCCGTGATCGTCGCCGTCAACGGGCCGGAGGCGTTTGGGACATTTGGCGGCGGTGCTTCCGAGCGCTTTGCCGTACTCGAGCGCGCCGCGCGAGCAGGCGCGGCCTTCATCGACATCGATTGGCGCCAGGCGCGCGAGTTGCCGAACTTGCCGAGTTCCATTCGGCGAATCGTTTCGCGACATGAAAACCAGTCGGCGAGGAGTCCGGCGGAATTGCAGCGCGAATTGCGCGCGTGTCTGCGCAAAAGCGACCTCGCCAAGCTCGTCGTCGAAGCGCGCGATGGTATCGAAGCACTGGGAGTCCTCGCGCTGCTGGAAGGCGCGCCCGGCGACCTGATCGCGTTTGCATCAGGCAATCCCGGCAGTTTCACGCGTCTCCTCGCGCCGATTCTGGGTTCGCCCTTCACTTACGCGGCCGCGGATCCGCTCGCGGGAGAAGTGCTGCTGCCGACGGCCCCCGGGCAATTGAGCGCGAGTCAGCTGCGCGCCCGATGGCCGGCGGCGGGCGCACGCGCTTCGACGCAGATTTTCGCCGTGCTCGGCCGGCCGATCGCACATTCGATTTCGCCGCGCGTGCACGGCCGTGCACTGCGCGAACTCGAGCTCGACGCCGTGTTCGTCGCCGTCGAGGTCGATGACCTGCCTGCGGCGCTCGAGCACTGTGTTGCCCCGAATTGGCGCGGCTTCGCCGTCACCGCTCCGCACAAGGAAGCCGCCTTCGCGTTTGCGCGCGAGCACGATGCGCGCAGTCTGCGCGCGCGCGCGAGCAACACGTTGCTGCGGAACGCCGCCGGATGGCGCGGCTGCAACACGGACGTCGCGGGTGTGCGCGGCGCGCTCGAACACGCGGCCCGTGGAGCGAGTCTCGCCGGCAAACGCGCGTTGGTGCTCGGCGCCGGCGGT
>JANMRV010000160.1:0-5199 GCA_031388685.1 Planctomycetota bacterium | reverse complement strand
CCCGCAAAGTCAACGCCGCCGCCGCGTTCGCGCGAAGACCGGCTCGAGGGCCGGATCACGTCCGATCCCGCGCCGCAGTCCGAGGGCGAAACAGCGCCTGCGACCAAACCCGGCGACGAGCCCACGCCCCCCAACCCGGTTGTGAATCCGCACCCGGATTCCGTGAAGCTCAATTCATGCGCGCTGATCGTCAACGAGGAGCCGGTGACGATGCTCGACCTTCAACGCGGCGTGCAACGCCGCGCCCGCGAGACCAAGCGCCCACTCTCGGACGCCGAGGCGATGTTCAACGAGGAAATCACCGCCCGTGCCAAGGCTCTTCTCGAGATCCAAGGCGGAAAGGACCTCGGATTCGATCCTGCACAGGTCGAGCGCATCGTGCGCGATCAGATGGAGCGCCAGACCGAGGAAATGGGCAGCGTCACGCGGCTGGCCTTGGAACTCAAACGCGACGACATGGACTCCTTCGAGCGCAAGGACGAGTGGGCCTCCTACGTCAACCGGCGACTCTGGGAGGAATCGGTCACAGGCAAGTCGCCCAGCCCCGGCGGCCGCGTTTCGTTCGACAGCTACGTGCGTCCCGGTTGGGCTCAGTTGGTCCAACGCCAGGCCGCCCGCGAGCAGTCCAAGAATCGAACGGTTCAGGTGACGCAGCTGACGCTCAGTCTGGACGCGCCCGGAAGCGGGGAACGAGCCAAGAAACGGCTCGAAGACCTGCGCGCTCGCGTCGAGCAGGGCGAGGACATGGGCGAACTTGCCGAACAATTCGGTGCGACGAAGAAAGGCACGCGCGGCCTCTCTGATTTCATGAACATCGAAGGGCTGCGCGTCACCAATCCCGACGCCGCAACGTTCCTGGGCACGGCGGAGGTCGGCGAGCTCTCGCAAGTGCTCGAGTACCTGAAGGAAGGCAAGCTGGCCGGCTACATGTTGCTGCGGCCGGAGGAATTCAAGCTCGTGCCGGTCGAGCCATTCGACGATCCGGCGGGGCAGAGAAGTTGGGTCGAGAATCAACGCCTGCGGATCCAGAAGTTGCAGATCGACAACGGCTTGTCGAGATTGCTGCAAGCCGCCTATGTGTGGCCGCCTACCGTGTTCAGGGACCCTGAAGCCAAGCCGTAGGGAGGAGCTTCGGCGAGCCTGGCACCTTTCCGGCCTGTTGCCGCCGTTGCTTTTTGGGCGCCGTTGCCGGTGGACCTCGACGCGGCCGGGCCTCTCTCAGCGCGGATGCCTGGACGCAACAAGTTGGAAGGGTGCCGGATTGGATGGGTACCTGGATTCCTACCGGTGTCCGACCGGGATCACGGGTGTATACAGACGGGTGCAGAGCGAGTCCGAATCTCGCTGGGCGCATGCTCGGAGAACGTCCATGAGCGAAGAAGACTTCGCCAGAATCCACGTCAAGAGTTCGCTATCCAAGACCTGGGAGCAGGAGCGCACGCTCAACGAAGCGCTGTACGAGTGGATGGCGAGCGCCCCCTGGTTTGCGATTTCGGTGGCGGCCCACGTGGCGATCGGGTTCTTCATCTGGCTCTTGCCCAGGCAGCAGTACAGCCTTCCAGCTCCGCGCGTGGTCCATGCCACCCTCGAGCAGAACTCCTCGAGTCCCTTCGAGGATCCCCCGCCACCCGAGCAGCCCAAGGCCGTCGATGGGCCCAAGCCTCTGGAAGAAGCGCTGCTCAGCGAAGCTGAACTCTCCGACCACAACGCGAGCGGCGACGAGCAGCCGACGGAAGCGTCTCTAGGTGAAAGCGATCTGCGTTCGGACTCGCCCTTCGAAGCCAAGTCCGCCGACAACGATGTGATCGGCAGCACTGCCCGGGCGGGCGGCAAACATGGCGGCCGCAGCGGCAGCCACAAGAGCCTGACAGCCGCCAACGGCGGCGTTGGCACCGAAGCCGTCCTGAAGGACGGACTGGAATGGTTGAAGCGGCACCAATCCGCGGACGGATCTTGGGACTGCGACGGTTTCATGTCGAACTGTGGACCGATTGAAGCCGGCGGCAGTTGCGACGGGCCGGGCGAATCCACGCACGACGCCGGCATCACCGGACTGGCTCTGCTGGCCTTCCTCGGCGACGGCAGCACGACGCGCGAGGGTGCCTACAAGGAGCAGGTCGTAAAGGCCGTGAAGTGGCTGCGGGACCATCAGGATGCACACAGCGGTTGTTACTCAGATCGCATCAGCCACTCGTTCATGTACGACCACGCGATCGCGACGCTCGCGATGTGCGAGGCGTATTACTTTTCGCGCAACCCGTTGATCAAACTTTCGGCACAGCGCGCGATCGATTTTATTTCAGGCGCGCGCAATCGCTACGGTGCGTGGCGTTACGACGTTCCGCCGAGCGGACAGAACGACACTTCGATCACCGGTTGGTGTGTGTTCGCACTGGCCTCAGCGCAGGAAAGCGGACTGTCGATCGACGCGCAGGGCTTCGTCGGCGCGCGGCAATGGTTCGATGATGTCACCGATCCGCTGACGGGCCGAGCAGGTTATGACCGGCTCGGATCGCCTTCGTCCCGCGTGCCCGGGCTGAACGACGACTACCCGGCCGACAGGAGCGAGACGCTGACGGCGGTGGCGCTGCTCAGTCGCATTTTCATCGGGGGGGAGGCCGCGAAAAGTCCGCTCGTCCACAAGGGCGCGGAACTGTTGAAAGCACATCCGCCCGAGTGGGACGAAAGCGGCTTCAACAACGACATCTACTATTGGTATTACGGTTCGTATGCACTCTTCCAACTCGGCGGGCCGCGCTGGGAAGCGTGGAACAAGTCCGCGAAAAGGGCCTTGCTCGGCAGTCAACGTCGCGATGGCGACGCGAAAGGCTCGTGGGATCCCAAGGACGCCTGGGGTCACGCAGGCGGCCGCGTCTATATGACGGCCATGGCGTCGCTGTGCCTCGAGGTCTACTTCCGCTACTCGCGCGTCCTCGGTGGCAGATAGTCGTCGCTCCGGCAGTGCAGGCGACTCACAGACAAACTCGGCGCTGAAAAAGGCCGACAAACTCGGCGACATTGCGCCGATCGCGGCTGATGATCCCGCCGCTCGATTCCGAGCGCAGATTCACGGTCGTCGAAGGGATGCCCAGCGGAGATTCGAGCGTGATCGTGATCCGCGAAGTGCCGGCGAGGAAACCGTTGCGCTTCTGACACTCGATCTGCCCGCGCTTTTCGTCGGCGCGCACGAGGCTCCATCCGGGCAACTCGGAGACCAGCGTGCGAGCCTCTTCGAAAAGCCCCGCCTGCAGTGCAGCCACGCGCACGGGCTTGTGCTCGCTGGCGGCATGTGAATCGGAGGTCTGAAAACTCATTCCATGAAACGAGCCGCCGGCCAGGCGTTGAACACCTGGCCCGCGGCTCGCGGAAAAACTACTTGGCCGACTTCGCGAGCGCATTGACCTTCCTGGCCAAGCGGCTCTTGCGGCGGGCGGCGGCATTCTTGTGGATCACGCCGGCCTTGGCGGCCTTGTCGAGCTTGCGCATCGCCTCGGCGAGATTCTTCTTGCCGTCGGCGGCGCTGGTCGCGACCGCGACGCGCTTGGTAGCGGTCTTCATCGCTCCGCGCACGGCTTTGTTGGCGAGACGGGCCTTCTCGTTCGTTCGGATGCGTTTTTGAGACTGTTTGCTGGTTGCCATGCTGGGTGCTGGTAGCGGCGCGATGCCGCGAAATTTTTCGGGTCAGGGTTTCGTGGGATTGAGTCGGCGCTCAGCGCCCGGGCGCCTTGCGCAATTCGTCCATCTTGGCGGCAACGTCGCGGAATCCGACGTCGACCTCGTAGATGCGTGCGTAAAGGGTGCGAGCAGCTGAGGTGTCGCCCTCGGCAACGGCGATGCTGGCGAGATTGTACAGAATCTCCTTCGCACGCAGGTCCAGTTCGCGGCCGTCGCCTAGCGCGCGCTCGTACTCCTTGCGCGCCAGATCGAGAAAGCCCTTCGTCTGGAAACACTGCGCGAGCAGTGCGCGAGCTTCGCGCTCGTGGCGAGGATCGCCGGTGGCCTTCTGCAATTCAGCCAGGGCACCATCGGCGTCCTGGGCTCGCAACAGGCGCTTGCCGAGTTGGACTCTCAGCGCAAGGTCTGAAGGATGCGCTTCGACGCGCTGGCGATAGTCGCGCGCTTCGTGAACGATCAGTTCCTGCTCCAGACGGGCGGCTTCTTCGGCCTTGCCTTCCTTGTCCGCGCGTGAAATTGTCTTCTTCAGGAGCTTGGCGCGCAGATCGCCCGCGCGGCAGATCAGGTCGAAGGAATTCTTGCGGTAGGAAAGCGCGCGGTCGATCAGGCTCGAGGCCGTCTCGAGGTCCTTGGCCTTCTCGACAATGTCCGCGAGCTCGATCATCACGTCCGGATCGCCGGGATTGTCGCCGAACTTTTTTTCGAGCCGCTCGCGTTCCAGGGCCAGTTCTTCGTCGGAGAAATGCAGGCGCTTCGAACGTTCGAGCGCGCGTGCCTCCTCTTTGTTCTGCATCAGGTCGCGGCTGTGCGAGACGTTCTCGAAGTTCGTCTTCTTCAATGCGGCCTCGGCCGACAGATCCTTGCGCGCCTTGAGCGCCTCCTGGTCACGCGGATCGGCTTTCAGCGCGCGCTCGTAATATTCCAGCGCACGCACGTGATCGCCGCCGCGGTACATCAGCGCGCCGGCGCGCTTGAGTGCTTCGGAATTTTTGGGCGCGAGCTCGGCGACGAATTCGTAGACCGCCAGCGCGCTCTTCTTGTGGCCGGCGTCCTCGAGGGACAGTCCGAGCAACAGGTTCGCGTCCTCGTCGAGCGGGTTCGATGCGAGGTAGCTCTCCAGCGACTTCGCACAAGCGTCGTGGCGGCCGGCCTTGCGCAGCGTCTTCGCCGTGGCAAGCGGCACGGCGCCCGAGAGTGCGCGCAGGAAGCGACCGCCGCCCTTGGCCTCGAATTTCTTGCGCAGCGCCTGGCGCAGGCCGCGCCGCGCCTCGCCCAGATCCGGTTCGAGCTCCAGTAGCTGCTGATAGACCTCGATCGCGAAATCGAAGTTCTTGCGGCGCAAGGCCTCCTCGGCCTTTTCCAGGTGTTTGGAGTAATCCACGCGTGACCCCAAACCTGTATCCGGGGGGCGGAGATCCTATCGAGGCCGGAAAATGGCGTCCAGACCGCCGCCTGTCCGATTCGTACCCGAATCGGCCAGGGCAGGTGCCTGGCTCCTTTATGTCCGATTCGTACCCGAATCGG
>JANMRV010000155.1:0-1538 GCA_031388685.1 Planctomycetota bacterium | reverse complement strand
GCGCTGCTCGGCGACCGGCTAGCAACGCGGCTGATCAGCGGAAACGTCATTTTCATCGCTCTGGAATGCGCGCTTTGGGCACTTCTCCTGGAGCTGTGGGCTTCACCGAAGATGGCCCCAAGTCCGGGCTAGCCAGGGGCCGATACCAAGACGTTCCCTGCCCCCGCTCCGCCCCCGCCCTCTGCCCATGTTTCAGAAACAATTCGACGAACTGAAATTGACCGGCTGCCTGCCCTCGCCGTCAGGCGTGGGCCTCTCGGTGTTGCAGCAGACCCAGAACGACAACTACACGCTCGCGGATCTGTCGAAGACGCTGGCGGCGGATCCGACCCTGACCGGGCGAATCCTGCGTTTGGCGAATTCGAGCGTGAACTCGGGCGTCGAGGTCTCGCGCACCGCGCATCAAGCCGCCGTGCGCCTGGGCGCGCGCACCGTTCGCAACGTGGCCCTGGGATTCACGCTGGTCTCCGGTCATCGCTCCGGGAGCTGCCGCAATTTCGACTACGACCACTACTGGTCGCATTCGCTTGCGATCGCGGTCACGGCCCAGGCGCTCGCGACACGCGTGCCGCGCATGGTGCCCAGCGAGGCGTTCACTTTCGGACTGCTCGCCGGCATCGGCAGGCTGGCGCTGGCAAGTATCCATCCCGAGTCCTACGCGGCCGCGCTCGACAAAGTCCGCGACGGAGACAGCCTGCGCCTGGCGGCGATCGAACGCGAGACCTTCGGCTTGGACCACGGCGAGCTGGGCGCGGCGATGTTCGAAGACTGGCACCTGCCCGCCGACTACGTGCAAGCGGTCCTGGCTTGCGCGGAATCCAGCTCTGATGAAGAAATCGATGCCATGGCCGCGCGACTGGTTGCGGTTTTCCATGGTGCGCGCGCGCTTGCCGACGCGCTGCTGACGACCGACGAGGATTCGGTCGCGATGTGTCGCGCTCGCAACGAACGTCTCGCCGCCCTGCGATCGAGTTTTTCGCTGTCGCCCGAGGAATTCGCAGCGCTCTGGAACCAGGTCGCGTCCGACTGGCGCGAATGGGGCAAGATCATGGACATCGAGGCCAGCAGCACGACCACGCCCGGCCACCTGGACCAGCTCGCCCAGCGCGTCGAGCGCAGTGTCGAAATCGCGCACGACGCAAGCCCCTCTCCGGGGGACGCGCCCGTGCTGGATAGCCCGATCGCCAAGAGTCCGCCGGTCGCCGGCACGGCGCCGAGCCTGGCAGCGACGAACCTGCTACCCACCGCCTTCGTGCGCAGCGAAGTGAAGAGCGCTGATTCCATGCGCGTGCTCGTGGTCGAGGACGATCCGGTCTCGCGCAAGTTGATTTCGTTCCACCTGACCAAGGAGGGCCACACGGTCTTCTCCGCCAAGGACGGACGCGAGGGCCTCAAGCTGGCGTTCGATCACCTCCCGCACCTGGTCGTGACGGACTGGATGATGCCCGAGATGGACGGGATTGAGCTCGTGCGTGCCCTGCGACGCAGCGAGGAAGGCCAGCACCTGCAGATCATCCTGCTGACCGGCCGCGAAGAAG
>JANMRV010000125.1:0-3200 GCA_031388685.1 Planctomycetota bacterium | reverse complement strand
CGAGGTGCCCACGACGAGCATCACGCCTACTGGGTCTTGCGCGACCCGGCGAGTGCACTGGTCGTGCTCGATCTCGAGAGCGGCAAGGAAGAGGCCGTGATCTCGCTTACGAAGCTGGTCAGCGTGACGAGCCGCGATCCTGCGTCCGGCGCATGGTCGCGTCGGACCGGCATCGACCTCGAGCTCGGCGTTTTTCCAGCGCGCTACTCGCTGATCGCCGCGCAGGGCCGGGTCTTCTTCCAGTGCTATGCGGCTGCCTTCGGAGAGCCGACGGTCGGACCTGCATTTTCGTTCGGGCGCGTCGATCCCGCCACGAAGACGGTCGAATACCTCGAGGTTCCGACCGATGTCGAACGCGGCACGCCCGACATTTTTCGCTGGCGCACGCCGCTCGCCGCGCGCGCGATGAACAGCCACGGCGTCGAGGTTACCGGCGACGAGCGTTCTCGCTGGAGCGGCTGGGACTGGGTCTTCAACGGCTCGCCGACGCGCGTGAACGAACGGCTTTACTTCACGCTGGCGAGCGGTCTTGTCTATGTCTTGGACGCCAGCGCAGCAGAGTTCGACGCCGCCGCGCTGCTCGCGCTGAACGATATCGGTCCAGCCGGTCAGACCTGGAGCGCGAATTCGCTCAGCTACTCCGCGGGTCGCATCTATCACCGCACTGCGTCCGAACTGCTGTGCTTCGGCGCCGCGATCAAGGCACGCTGAGCGCCCGCGGCACGTCAGGGGAGACTGCCCCGCGGAGTCAGCGCACGAGACCCGGTTCGCCGGCCAGGGCCAGGAAGCGCATGAAAATGCGCTCGCCCCGCGGTGAGAGGATCGACTCCGGATGGAATTGCAGGCCATAGCGCGGCAGCGTCGCGTGACGCACGGACATCACCAGGCCGTCGCACGTCCAACCGGTCAGCAGCAGCTGACCAGGCAGGGAATCGCGCTTGGCGCGCAGGGAGTGGTAACGCCCGGCCTGGAACGGATTCGGCAGGTCGCGAAACAAGGGCTCGCCTTCGTGAAACACCAGCGAACTCTTTCCGTGAGTCGGCAACGGATCTCGTTCGAGTGCACCTCCGTAATGTTCGACCAGGCCTTGGTGTCCCAGGCACACGCCGAGAATCGGGAGTTCGTCGGGCGCGCGGCCGATGAGTTCGCGCTGGATGCCGGCATCCTTCGGCCTGCCTGGACCGGGAGAAAGCACGAGCGCGGTCGGCGACATCGCCAGCAGTTGGTCCACACTCAGCGCGTCGTTGCGCAGCACGACCACTTCGACTCCGAAGTGGGCGATCGCCTGGTAGATGTTCCAGGTGAACGAATCATAGTTGTCGAGCAAAACGATCAAGCTCGCCCCCCGACCTTCAAGGCTTGCTCGTCGGCGGTGGCGTCGAAAGGCTCCACTCGCCGCTCGGGCCGCGTGACCATGACTCCCTCGCGCCGCGCACGAACGCTGACGGAGATATCAGTGCCCAGGGATGAATAGCGTGAGAGACGCGCAGGTCCCTCCGCTGATTCGAGCAAGCAGACGCGGTGTCCGCGCGCGCGCAGCATCGGGAAGGCCTGCACGGGAGTCGACAAATCCGACAGCCACGTCGCCCCGGCCGGCTGGGCTTGGGTCGCGTCGTCATGCGTGCGGCATTCGTTGACCGGGTTTGCGATATTCGACTCTCGAGTTGGGCGGCAAAAGCAATCGGGCCTCCGCACTGCGAAGGCCCGAGGATCGTCACTGGCAGGGTCGGCGTCTACCCACGAAAGTGAGCAACCCGGGCCCCGAAGATCCTAGGGGCCGGGGCGATCACCATTGACTCGAGATGTGCGTGTACATCGTGCCCGGAGCCTATCCCAGGATTGCGAGCGCGCAAGAGACTCGCGCAAGCGACCGGCCTTGATGCTCGCCCATTCCAAAGCCTCTTGGTTCGGACTCCGGAGCGCGTTTGCCGATCGATTGGACAAGCGCGGAGCCCTCGGCTGCTGCCGGGGCCGCGCGGCCGCAGCGTCGTTGGGTGTGCTGCAAGCATGGCAGGAAAATCGTTCGCCGGCTCGCCGCACGACTCGACTGCGTTGCAGTACCCTGATTACTGATGAGCAGCCGCCCTTCTCAGGATCAATGGAAGCGCGTGCGCGCCCTGCTCGAAGAGGCGCTCGAACTCGACGTCGCGCGGCGCGCAGAATTCTTGACGCGCGCTTGCGGAACCGACACATCCCTGCGCAGGGGGAATAGTCGCTCCAATGTCGGCGCCGTCGATCAACAACACGCGGAGCGGAATCGAATATGTCGCGGGGCTTGTCAGATTCATCCGTGCTTCCCCGAGCGCGCCACCTGGGCGGCCGCAACAGGTCGGGCGGCAAGCCCGATTTTGTCGAGGAAATGATCTAGTTCGGCAGGCGCGCAGTCCTGTGCTATTCAAAACGCGGCTCCTGGATGCAGGCCCAATTGCAGTTTCCGACACCCCGGAAACGTTGGACGGTGAGTGACAAGGATTTTGTGCTTCGAAGGTCGATTTCGAGGGCCGGCGGACGTGCCGTGGGCTGAACTTCACCCGCGAAGATGACCACGCCACCGTCAACTGCCGATGCAGGGCCGCCGCGACCCGCATGAATCAGTCCGAACGGACGACTTGCTGCCACCATTCCACCGGGCAGTGCTACCGTGTTCAGACGAGAAGGGGCCTAACAGTCCCTATCCGCCAACCACTCCACTTGGTCTTTTCCGCCTTTGGCTAGGAGCGTCCCATGAAATTGTGTCCTTTCTTCGCAGCCGCGGCTTTGCTCGCTTGCACGCTGGGCCTGAATGCCCAGACCGCTAACAACTACATCTATTCGAACAGTGGGGCGCCATGGGGCGTGAACACCAACGAAAGCTCGATGGACACGGTCTTCGGCGTCAGCCTGTGGTCCGACCTGCGCTATGAGACTGTGAATCCCGCCCTGCTTTTCGTGCCGGCCACGCGCTTCATTTTCATGGAGGGTAGCGACTCGAGCGCGATCGCCTTGCAGGCGTTCCTCAGCGCCAACAGTGCTGCCATCAGCACCTGGGTCAACAACGGAGGTCGATTGTTCCTCAATGCCGCACCCAATCAAGGCGGCAGCATTACCACGCCTTTCGCCGGTAGCACGATCAACTACCCGGGCTTCAGCACCGACCCCACGATCGCCTCCAACCCCCTCCATCCTGTTTTCGTCGGGCCTTTCACTCCGGTCGCGACCAG
>JANMRV010000116.1:0-2474 GCA_031388685.1 Planctomycetota bacterium | reverse complement strand
CTCGATCGCCTTCGATCGTCTGCTTGGACTCTTGTGCATGGCGGTGCTCGCCGCGATCGCCGTGTTGCTCTCAGGCGAAACCTTCGCGGAGATCCGCCTGCCCGTGGTGGGAGCGGCGGTCGTGGGCGTCATCGGAGCCACGGCCATGCTGAGCCGCGGATTGCGTCGGCTGATCGGCCTGGACCGACTGATTGCGAAACTGCCGCTGGCGCGTCTCCTGCAGCAGATCGACGCGGCGGTCACGACCTACGCGACGCAGCCCGGGCAACTGTGCTTGTGCGTGCTGCTCTCGTTCCTCAATCACCTGAGCATGATCGGAGGCATCCTGGTCCTCGGGCGCGCCTTCGGCGACAGCGTGCTGTCCTGGACCAGTTACTTCGCGATCGCTCCTGTGGCGACGATCGTGAGCGCGCTGCCCGTCGCACCGGGCGGCTGGGGCGTCGGCGAGGCGGCCTACAGCTCCCTGTTCGCGATGCTCGGGGCGTCCGCGGCCATCGGACTTGCCACGAGCATCAGTTCACGCCTGCTGCAGATGGCGATTTCGTTGGTCGCCGGCCTTTTCCTGTTCGCACCCGGGAGCGCGCGCCTTTCCGAAATGAAGGACCTGAGCAAGTCTTCGAGCTGAAGCGACATCGGCTCGCGGGATCCCCGGCTCCGCGCACGACTTCGAGCGGACGCGAAGCTATCTTTCCTGGTCCTTTTCCCTCGCCTGAACCTCTTTCAAAAGCGCGCATGTCCCTCCTCGTGATCGGCACCCTTGCTTACGACACCGTCGAAACGCCCTTCGACCGGCGCGAGCGCGCTCTCGGTGGATCGGCGGTCTACTTCGCCATGGCCGCTTCGACCTTCGGGCCGGTGCGGCTGGCCGGAGTCATCGGCGACGATTTCAAGGAGTCCGACCTCGAACTCATGCGCGCGCGCGGCATCGACACCGCCGGTGTCGAGCGCGCCGAGGGCAAGAGTTTTCACTGGGGCGGGCGCTACGCGGCCGACTGGAATACGCGCACGACGTTGTTCACGCACCTCAACGTGCTCGAACATTTCCATCCGAAGCTGCCGAAGTACTTCTGCGATTCGCGCTACGTTTTCCTCGCCAATGCCGAGCCCAAGGTCCAGCTCGAAGCGCTCGCGCAGTGCAATCAACGCAAGTTCGTGCTGGCCGACACGATGAATTTTTGGATCGACAAGTACCTGCCCGACTTCAGGAAGGTGCTGCGCGAGGTCGACGGCATCGTGCTCAACGACGAAGAAGCGCGCATGCTGGCCGGCGAGAACAATTTGATCCGCGCCGCGCGCAAGGTGCTGGCCATGGGACCGCGCTACGTGATCCTGAAGAAGGGCGAACACGGCGCGTTCCTGATCGGCAAGGACGCGCACTTCTCGCTGCCGGCCTACCCTGTCGATCCAGTCGTCGACCCGACAGGTGCGGGCGATTGTTTCGCGGGCGGCTTCATGGCCGCGGTCGCGGCGGCGGACAATACCGAGCCGCGCACGCTGCGCCGGGCCATGCTCTACGGCACGGTTGCAGCCTCGTTCTGCGTCCAGGGTTTTAGCATCGAGGACATCGCCAAGCGCGGACGGGCGGACTTCGAGTCGCGCTTCGAGGAGTTGCTGCAGATCACGACGGTTTGAAGGCGATGGCCCGGATTTGTCGGAATCCTGGTCGCCGGACGGAGCGCAGCGAGTCGTAAGCATGTGGGGCGCCCGTGGGCCCAGATTTTTTGGGGTCAGGTGCTTGCTTGGCCCCCCAGGACGGCTAGGATGAGCCCTCCCTAACAGATCCAGAACTACCTCGAGCCACCATAATATCTAACTATGTCGACCCCGTCGGCGTCCCAAGCATCCTCGTCCGCCTCCTCGGCCCCCCAGTACGTTCGCGAAACTCCGACCGACGCGAGCAAGGCAAAATCCCTCGGCGCGGCTATGGCCGAGATCGAGAAGAGCTACGGCAAGGGCGCAATCATGCGCCTGGGCGAGCGCAGCGCCTTCGCCGAAATGCGCGGCATCGCGACTGGTTCGATTTCACTGGACCTCGCGATCGGCGGCAAGGGGCTGCCGCGCGGACGCATCGTCGAGATCTTCGGCCCGGAAAGTTCCGGCAAGACCACGCTCACGTTGCACGTGATTGCCAACGCACAGAAAGAGGGCGGAATCTGCGCTTTCGTCGATGCGGAACATGCGCTCGATCCGGCCTACGCGCGCAAACTCGGCGTGCGCCTCGATGACTTGCTGGTCAGTCAGCCCGACAACGGCGAACAGGCGCTCGAAATCGTCGAGACGTTGGTGCGCTCGAATGCCGTCGACGTCGTGGTGGTCGATTCAGTGGCGGCACTTGTGCCACGCGCCGAAATCGAAGGTGAAATGGGCGACAGCTTCATGGGCCTGCAGGCGCGCATGATGTCGCAGGCGATGCGCAAGCTGACCGGCGCGATCTCGAAGTCGGACTGCATGGTGATTTTCATCAACCAGATCCG
>JANMRV010000106.1:0-3088 GCA_031388685.1 Planctomycetota bacterium | reverse complement strand
CGCGGTGCAATTCCAGGCTGCGCGCCATTTCGCCGGCTTCGTATTCGAGGTCGGCCCACGAGCGCAGGACCTGCGCTGCTGCGGCAACGATGAACAGATCGCTTTGATCCTCGGCCAGGAGCGAGCGCGCGAGATCGTGCGCCGTTCCAAGGTGCGCGCGTGCGCCATCGAGTTCGTTCAGTTTCGACTCGATTTCCGCGATCGAATGCAGCACGGACAGGCGCCGCCGCGAGGCCTCGCGGCTTTGCGCATTCGGCGGCAGGCTGTCGAGTTCGCGCAGCGCCTCGCGCGCAGCCAAGACAGCATTGGCATCGTCTCCAGCTGCGACCAGGGCCTCGGACAAGCCGGCGTGCGTGCGCGCGAGGTCGAGCGTGCCTTGCGTCTCGGTCGGGTCGGAGCGGCGCAGTTCTTCGTACTCGCGCAGCGCGCGCTCGAAGCTCTGTTTAGCCGCGAGCGGATCGCTCAACCTGACTTGGGTTCCCGCCAGGCCGGCCACGCAGTCGGCTCGGTTGCGACGGTTGATCGGCGGCACCGGTTCGACCACGAGCAGGCGTTCCGCCGCTTGAATGCCGGCTTCGAACAATTTCGCCGCACGCACGGGATCGCCGGCGTCTTCGAAGCTGTCCGCGAGAAGCAGATACGCGCGCGAAAGCGGGCGCAGCACCACGGCGACTTCTGGATGCTCGCGCTCCATGGCCACGAGCAGATCGACGGCAGCCGAGAATCGTTCGAGCGCCTGCGTCGTGCGCCCAAGCCGCGCCTCGGTCGAACCGAGTTCCAGATCGAACCATGCAATGCTTGCGGAATCCTCGAGCGTGCCGGCGGAGAGCGCGGCCAGACTTTTAGCGTCTTCCATCCCGCGCTGAAGCACCTCGAGTCCGCGTTCAGGCTGCTTGTTGTTGGTCAGGTAGTTGCCAAAGACCCGCTGCACGTGCACGAGCAGCCGGCGATCCGCCAGCGTCGTGTCCGGGCCGCGAGCGTTCTCGCCGAAGTACTTCCACGCACGCTCGAGATGCTCACCGGAGCTGCTCGATTGTCCAAGCGTGCCGCCCGAGGTTTTTTCGAGCATCGTGCCCAGCGCGAGATCGACAAAAGCCAGGTCGTGGGTCAGCGTCGGATCGTCCGCTTCGACTTTGGAAAGCGTGTCGAACAAACGCTGCATCTGCGTGACGATCTGCTCGCGCGCTTCGGTCGAGCCGGGCAGGCGCCTGATCTTCTCGTGCACGTCGAAGACGAACGTGGTCGCCAGTTCGCGCAGCTCTTTCGCGCGCTCGCGTGCAACGTCGCGCTGCTCGCGGATCTGCTCGCCGAGCACGAGTTGCTGACGCGCGTAGACGAGCGAGCCGGCCAGGCCGAGAACTCCGCCGACCAGTAGCGTCGCGCTGATCCGCGGGTGACGCTGGGCCCAGCGCAGACCTCGCAGCATCCAGCCCACGCGCCGCGCCTCGATCGGCCGGTGGGCGAGCAAGTTGGAAAGATCGTTCGCGAACTCGCCCGCGCTCGCATAGCGGCGTTCGCGATCGGTCTCCATCGCAGTCGTACAAACGGTCTCGACGTCCCACGGAATCGTCGGAACTCGCTGGCGCGGCCGCTCGAAGCTGCCCTCGAGGATCGCGCGCCAGAGGACGTCGATCGAAGCGCCGGAAAACAATTGCCGCAGCGTCAGCATCTCGGCGAAGCTCACGCCGAGCGAATACACATCCGTGCGCGCGTCGACTTCGCCACCGCGCACCTGCTCCGGCGACATGTAAGCGACCGAACCGCCCGCCGAGCCCGAACGCGTCAGCCGCTCGCCGCCTTCCTTCGAGGCCAGCCCGAAGTCGATCAGCATCGCACGGCCCGTGCGCGTGAGCACGATGTTCGACGGTTTCACGTCGCGGTGCACGACGCCGCGGCTGTGGGCGTGCTCCAAGGCCTCGGCGACCTGGCGCATGATGCGGATCGTGACGTCGTTCCAGCTCGCTTCGGGAGAAATGCCCGGTGCGGTCGAACTGTCCAATTCCTCGCCCGTGGCCCGCGCGCAGTGCGCGATCGCAGCCAGCAAATCGGCGCCGCGCAGTTTCGCCGGCGCCTTGCCCGCCAGATGTGCGATCACTTGCGAGAGCGTGCAGCCGTCAATCAGCTCCATCGCGAAGAAAGGCACGCCCTTCTCTTCGCCGACGGTGTAGATCGGGACGATGCCCGGGTGCGAAAGCCGCGCGACCGATTCGATTTCGCGCCGAAAGCGAGATTTGTTGCCACCGAACCAGAGCAACTCAGGTCGTATCAATTTTAGTGCGACGCGGCGGCCCAGCGAGACCTGCTCGGCCTCGTAGACGACGCCCATCCCGCCGCAGCCGAGTTCCGTGATCAGCCGGAAGTCGCCCATGCGTTCGGCGCGCGTGCCTTCGCGCGCGGCCGCCGTGTCGATCAGTCCAAGGCGCCCCAATTCGGCGATGCGCTGGCGCAGATTCGTCGCGTGCTCGGGCTGGCGTTCGAGCAACTGCTCCAACGCAGCCGAGCCGCCGTCCTCGAGGATCCCCAGCGCTTCGACGAGCAGGTCCTCGAAGGGATTCTGCTCCGGCACTCCGGACTTGGGCGCGGATTCGGGTGTGGCCATCTCGCCCAGGATGGCGGCGAGCGGGTCGGAGCGCCACTGGTTGCGCGGCCTACCGCCTGCTTCGTCCCAGTGGCGGACGCGGCGGGTCTCCGGCCGCTAGTCCGGTCGGGTCAGGGACAGATCGAATACTCCAACGCGTCGGTCAGCGTCGAAGCGTTCGGCGGGGCAAATCCGGGGTCGCGGCCCCAGAACTGGCAGTTGATCTGTGTGCCGGCGACTCGCAGCAAAGCGACCGGAAATCCGCCGAGGTTGCCCTGCGCAAAAGCGTTCATGTCCGTCGCATAGACGCCGCTGCAGTCGTTGCCCGTCGGAGAACCACCGGAGTTGATCGGTGGCGCGCGACGGATCTGGGGAGCGACACACAAGATCCCGTTCTGATAAGGCGTGTTCGCGCGGCCGCTGATGCTGTAGAGCAGGATGCCGGTCTTCTTGTTGCGCACGTTCGAGCCGCGCACGACGAATCCGGCCCCGGCGGTCGCACTCGGCGTG